>NZ_JBQTJC010000236.1:0-24460 GCF_052387495.1 Sphingosinicella sp.
CGGCGCCGCGAGCCGGGCCGGCAATGCGGCCAGGAAATCGATCAGCGCGGGCAATCCCCCGGTGGACGCGCCGAGGGCAAGGCACCCGACCGGTCCTTCAGGCATGTCGCGAAGCACGAGCTCGGAATTGGCGGCCGCAGCGGCCGGCTCCGGTGCGCGGACGGCGCGGCCGAGGCGGCGGAGCCGGTCGGCGAGGACGTCGGCGAAGCGGCCGGCGAAATCCGCGGCGCCGGGCTTGGGCAGAGTGTCGGCGGCGCCCTGCGCCAGCGCGCGGACGGTGGTTTCGGCGCCGTCTTCGGCCATCGACGAGACGATCAGGACGCGAGCGCCGCCGCTTGCGCGAAGAATCCCGAGCAGGGCTTCCAGGCCGCTGCCGCCCGGCATTTCGAGATCGAGCAGGATCACGTCGACGTCGAGGGTCCGTAGCGCATCGATCGCCTCGGCGGCGCTTCCCGCCTCGGCGACCAGCTCGAAATCGGGTTCGACCGCGACGATGCGCGAAAGCACGGCGCGGGCGACCGTCGAATCGTCGACGATCATCAGCCGGATCGGCGGTTCGGCCGATCGCTCGGGCCGCCGCCGCATCGAGGCGCTGTGCGCGTTCATCAGAAGCCGACGATTTGCAGCTTGCTGTGAAGCGTCTCGCGATCGAACGGCTTCATCACATATTCGTCCGCGCCGGCCTCGATCGCGGCGCGGATATGCGACAGGTCGTTTTCGGTCGTGCAGAAGACCACCTTGGGCTGCGCGGCATGGGCGCCCTGGCGAAGCGCCCGCAGGAACTCCATCCCGCTCATCACCGGCATGTTCCAGTCGAGCAGGATGACGTCGGGCATCTCCGCCTCGCAGCGGTCGAGCGCCTCGCGGCCATGCTCCGCTTCGTCGACGCGAAATTCGAGCGTTTCGAGGATATGCCGGGCGACCTTGCGGATCACCTTGCTATCGTCGACGATAAGACAACTCTTCATGTACTGGTGCTCCGTGGCCTCGCCTGGCCTTAGTGGGAAAAAGTAAGCACAACTTTAAGGGGTTAAGCCGCCTGAGCCGCAGGTCCCGCGATGAGCAGGTGCGGATCGACGCAAAGCAGGAGCTCGCCATTCGCCTCGACCATGCCGGTCGCGACCCGGTCCCAGCCCGGGCCGACCGGCGCGCCGACCGGCATCGCGCTTGCGCTCGCCTCGACCACGTCCTCGACGCCGTCGACAAGCAAAGCATAGGTATGACCTCCCGAGGGAACGACGATCGCATTGGCGAGCCCGCCCGCCTCGGCGCGCCCGAAATCGAGCGCGGCGAGGCCGTCGATCACGGTGAGGACCCGGCTGCGCAGCGAGGAGAGGCCCGCGACGTGGGGCGCGGTGCAGGGCGCCGGCGTGATCCCTTCCAGCTCGACCACCGCCTCGACCTCGGACGCGGGCAGCGCGATCCGGCGCCCGGCCAGGGTGACGATCAGGAGCAGCTCAGCCATGCGATTTCCTCCACGCGCCCCGGCTCAGCGCGGTCAACAGGCCGGCGCGGTCGTAGCGATGGATCGCGTCGCCCGCGATTTGCAGTGTCTCGCCTTCGCTGTCGATGCTGATGTCGGCCTGGATACCGTCCGCCGCCGTCACCACGCGATAGCCGAGGCTCTCGATCAGCGGCTTCAGCATATTCTCCATCCAAGGGTCGCCCGGCGGAATCGCGCAGACCGGCGGCTCGGCTTCTTCGCGGGCGGAGTCGGCATGCGCCGCGAACAGCCAATAGGGATCGATCAGCTCGACCTGATTCCCGTCGATCAGCGCGACACCGCCGACCTCGCCCGGCGCGGGCGAAGGTTGCATCTCGATCGCGAGCGAGCGGATATCGATCACCTCGGCGAAGCCATAGGCAAGCTCCGCGACGCCGTCGGTCAGCCGCAGGATGCGAAGCACGCCCTCGCCGGGTGCTTCGCTGCAACCGGCGAGCGGCATGATTCTCTCGCCGAGCACGACGCGCAGCTTGCCGGCGCTGAAGCGGACAGCTTCGGCCGGGACGTCCTCGATTCGCTCGACCAGAGCGACGGGAACGGCGCGAGCGCCGCCGTCAAGGCCGCGGAAGAGGAGCAAGGTCGATTCCGCCCGTGCCGCCTCCGCTTCCGCCTCGGCGACGTGGCGGGCGGGTTGCTCGATCGCCTCGAAGCGCAGTTGCGCGCGCTTCGCCATGCCGGACGGATCGAGCACGAGGATCGGGCGGCCGTCGTCGTTGAGCGTGGTCCCGGCGTAAATGCCGGCAGCCATCACGGCCGGCGCGGCCGGCTTCACGACAAGCTCTTCATGGTCGTGGACCGCATCGACTGAGAGCGCATAGACGTCGCCGCCCGCCGGCTTCAGCAGGATGATCTTGCGTTCCTCCGCGGGCGCTTCGCTGTCGACGCCGAGCAAGCCGGGCAGGCCGACGAGAGGGACTCGGCGCCCGCGCACCGTCGCGACATCGGCCTCGCCGATCCGGTCGATCCGAACCGCGTTGCCGGAAGCGCGCAAAATCTCGTCGATCGCCGAGCGCGGGATCGCGAAAATCTGGCCGGCGGCGGTGACGGTTAGGGCGGGGATGATGGTTAGTGTCAGAGGGACGCGGATGCGCAGGCGGACGCCGTCGCCGTCGCGCGAGTCGAGATCGACGAGGCCGCCGATCCGCTCGACATTGGCGCGGACCACATCCATGCCGACGCCGCGGCCGGAAATGGCCGTGACCTGGCCGGCGGTGGAGAGACCGGGCGCGAAAACCAGCTCGGTCCGCTCGGCGGCGCTGAGCAGATCGGCGCGATCGGCGGACAGGATGCCGGCGGCGACCGCCTTGCGGACCAGCGCCTCGTCATCGATGCCGCGGCCGTCGTCGGCGACCTCGATTAGAATCTGGTTGCCCGCCTGACGCGCGGAGACCTTGAGCCGGCCGGTCTTCGGCTTGCCGGCCGCCGCGCGCGCCTCGGGCGCCTCGATGCCGTGGTCGATCGCGTTGCGGACGATGTGGCCGAGCGGATCGCGGATCATCTCGATCATCTCGCGGTCCAGCTCGACGTCGCCGCCGTCCACTTCGAGCCGGACCTGCTTGCCAAGCTCGGCGCAAAGATCGCGGACCATGCGCGGCAGGCCGGCGAAGAGGCTGTCGACGCGCTGCATACGGGTGCGGGTGATGGCGTCGCGGATTTCGGCGATGCAGGTCGAGATGCGCTCGAACGCCGCCTCGACGGCGACGTCGGGCGGCAGCGCGCGCAGCCGCCGCGAGAGTTCGTTGCGGGCGAGCACGGCGTCGGAAACGCCGTTCATCATCCGGTCGAGCAGCTCGACCGACAGGCGGATGCTGCGCACCGATTTGCGGCTTTCGACCTCGGCGGGCGCGGCGGCGGGCTCCGGCGCCGGAGCCGGAGCGGCCACCTCGCCGTTCAGCGCGACGATCAGCGGCTCGTCATCCTCGTCGGCAAGCGCCTCGCCGGTTTCGAGCGCGTGGACCAGCTCGCCGATCCGATCGATGATCGAGAGCACCGCGTTGACTAAAGCGGCATCGGGCGCGCGGCGCCCGGCGCGAACCGCGGCGAGAGCGTCCTCGGCCGCGTGGCTAAGCTGCTGCAGCCGCGGCAGATCGAAGAAGCCGCAATTGCCCTTTACGGTGTGGACGAAGCGAAAAATCTCGTCGAGGCGGGCGCGGTCGGACGGGTCCGCCTCCCAGGCGACGATCGCACCGGAGAGGGCCTGCATCATGTCGCGGGTTTCCGCGAGGAAATCGTTGATCAGTTCGTCCATCGGCCCCGTTTCCGAACGCGGTGGGAGAGCTATGGCGGAGCGTTGGTAAACAAGCCGTTTACTCGCGCCCGGCGCGATCGCGCTCGACTCCTACACGGAAACGAGTTACTGACTGACCAGTCATTTATTTGCGAGTCGTGGACGATGGCGAAGCCCGAACCCAAATGGCGCAGGCGCAAGGAGGAGCGGCCGGGCGACATCGTCGCCGCGGCGCTCCAGGTGTTCTCCGAAAAAGGCTTCGCCGGCGCGCGGATCGAGGAGATCGCGAAGCGCGCGGGCGTCTCCAAGGGTACGCTCTACCTCTATTTCGAAACCAAGGAGGAAATGTTCCGCGCGGTGGTGCGCGAGGTCGTCGTGCCCAACGTCGAGACGGTGCGCGCGGCCTTCGAGGCGGCCGACCTGCCGTTCGCCGACCTGCTGCGGCTGTTCCTCCCCCGCTTCGCCGAGATCGTGACGAGAGCACCGATCGGCGCGGTCGCCAAGATGGTGGTCGGCGAATCGCGCAACTTCCCCGAGCTCGCCAAGGTCTGGCACGACGACGTGATCCTGAAGGCGGTCGGCCTGATCGCCGGGCTGATCGAGCGTGCCCAGGCCAGAGGCGAAGTGCGCCCCGGCGATCCGCGTACCCATGCCTTCTCGATCATGGGGCCGATGCTGATCGGCATGCTCTGGCGCGAGACCTTCACGCCGGTGGGCGGCGCCGCGCTCGACCTTCCCGCCATCGCCCGCCAGCATGCCGAGACGGTGCTGGGCGGGCTGCTTCTGGAGCGCGAGCCATGAAGCCGCAGCGGCTGATCATCCTCGTCCTCGCCGGTCTCGCCTTAACTTTCCTCGTCTGGCGGCTGCTCGCGCCGCAATTCCAGGCGGCGCCGACCTTCTCCGGCTATATCGAGGGCGAGACGCTCTATTTGTCGGCGGCGACCGCCGGGGAGGTCAGCGCGATCGGCGTCCGCCGCGGTCTGCGGGTCGCGGCGGGCGCGGGCCTCTTCCTGATCGAGCCCGACCAGCAGCGCGCGCAGGGGCAGCAGGCGGCGGCCGAGCTGGAGGCAGCGCGCGCCCAGGCAAGCGACGCGCGGCTCGGCCAGCGGCCCGCAGAGATCGCCATATTGGAGGCCGACCGCGACGCGGCCGAAGCAGCGGCGCGCGAGGCGCGGATCGCATTGAACCGGGCCGAGCAGCTCGTCCGGCGCGGCATCTACGCCCGGGTCCGGCTCGACGAGGCGCGCGCGGCCTATGAAAGTGCCGCCTCTCGGCTCGACGCGGCGCGGCGGCGGATCGAGGTCGCCACATTGGGCCAGCGGCAGGAGCAGGTCCGCGCCGCCGACGCTCGCGTCGCTCAGGCCCGGGCGCGGCTGTCCGAGACCGGGGCGCGGCTTCAGAACCTCTCCCCGATCGCGCCGACGGCCGGCCGGATCGAGGACGTCTTCTTCCAGCGCGGCGAATGGGCGCCGGCCAACCAGCCGGTGGTTGCCCTGATCCCCGACGACCGGATTTTCGTCCGCTTCTTCGTCCCCGAAACGGCGGTCGCTGCCTACCGGCCCGGTCAGCGTGTCCGCTTCCGCTGCGACGGCTGCCCGGACCGGCTCGCCGCGACCATCTCCTACGTCAGCCCGCGCCCCGAATTCACCCCGCCGGTGATCTACAGCCGCGAATCGCGCGACCGGCTCGTCTTCATGGTCGAGGCGCGGCCGGACGATGGCGCGGCGCTGGTCCCGGGCCTGCCGGTCGACGTCTATCCGATCGGCATCCGGCCATGAGCGTCGCGATCGACGTGCACGATCTGAACAAGTCGTTCGTCGGACGGCGGGTGGTGAAGGATTTCTCGATCCAGGTCGAGGAAGGGCGAATCACCGGCTTTCTCGGTCCGAACGGCTCGGGCAAGACGACGACCCTGCGCATGCTCTGCGGCCTGCTGACGCCGGACAGCGGGACCGGCACCGCCCTAGGCTTCGACATCCTCTCGGAGAGCTGGCAGATCAAGCGGCGCACCGGCTATATGACCCAGCGTTTCTCGCTTTACGAAGACCTGACGGTCGAGGAGAATCTCCAGTTCGCCGCCCGCATCCGCGGCCTCGACCGGAGGGCCGAGCGAGTTAGCGAGGCGCTGGCACAGCTCGGCCTCGCCGAGCGGCGGCGGCAGCTCGCCGGCACGCTCTCGGGCGGCTGGAAGCAGCGGCTCGCGCTCGCCGTCGCGACGCTGCACGAGCCGCAATTGCTGCTGCTCGACGAGCCCACCGCCGGGGTGGACCCGCAGGCCCGCCGCGCTTTCTGGGACGAGATCCACGAGCTCGCCGCGCGCGGCCTCACCGTGCTCGTCTCGACCCATTATATGGACGAGGCCGAGCGCTGCCACGACATCGCCTATATCGCTTATGGCGAATTGCTCGCGCGCGGCACGGCGGACGACGTGATCCAGGCGGCGAAGCTCGCCACCTGGCGCGGCGAGGGCCCCGGCATCGACCGGCTCGCGCCCGAATTGCTCGAAAATCCCGCGATCGAGATGGCCGCGCCCTTCGGCCTCGCCCGCCACGTCAGCGGCGGCGACGCCGAGGCGCTGGAGCGCGCCCTCGCGCCCTACCAAAGACCGCCGTTTCGCTGGGCGCGGACCGAGCCGACGCTTGAGGACGTGTTCATCCACCTGATGAGCGGCGTCGAGGACAATTTCCAGTGACCTGCGCCCCCTCCCGTCATGCCGGCGAAGGCCGGGACCTCAGGCCGAAAGAGGCTCGGCAATGACGCCCGTGCCATCTGGTCCCGAGACCCCGGCCTCCGCCGGGGCGACGGCGACGGGAAGGGGCGAAAGCTTCTCGCTCGACCGGATGGTCGCGGTGCTGGTCAAGGAGTTCATCCAGCTCACCCGCGACCGCATCACCTATGCGCTGATCCTCGCCGTCCCGGTGATCCAGATGCTGCTCTTCGGCTACGCGATCAACACCGATCCGAGGCACCTGCCGATCGCGGTGCTCGTCCAGGAGAACAGCGTTTACGCGCGCTCGGTGCTCTCGGGGATCGAGAATACGTCCTACTTCCGGATCACCCACCAGGCGCGCAGCCCCGCCGAGCTCGACCAGCTCGTCCGCACCGGCCAGGTCCAGTTCGCGATCACCATTCCCGGCGACTTCACCCGCCGCGTCGTGCGCGGCGACCGGGCGCAGATCCTGGTCGAGGCCGACGCCACCGACCCGACCGCGACGGGGAGTGCGCTGGCGGCGCTGGGCCGGCTGCCGGCCGAGGCGCTGCGTCACGATCTTGTCGGTGCGGTGTCCCCGCCCGCCGAACTCGGCCAGCCGTTCGAGGTGGTCATCCACCGCCGCTACAATCCCGAGAACATCACCGCCTACAATATCGTCCCGGGCCTGCTCGGCATCGTGCTGACGCTGACTTTGGTGATGATGACCGCGATCGGCGTGACGCGTGAGCAGGAGCGCGGCACGATGGAAAGCCTGCTCGCGACGCCGGTCCAGCCGATCGAGGTGATGATCGGCAAGCTCGCCCCGTTCGTCATCGTCGGCATGATCCAGACCGCGCTGATCCTGATCGTCGCGCGAATCCTGTTCGATGTGCCGATGGCGGGCGGCTGGGCCGGGCTGATCCTCGGCACCGCCCTCTTCATCATCGGCTCGCTCGCTTTGGGGTTCCTGATTTCGACCCTGACCCGCACCCAGCTCCAGGCGATGCAGCTCTCGGTCTTCTATCTGCTGCCCTCGATCCTGCTCTCCGGCTTCATGTTCCCGTTCCGCGGCATGCCCGAATGGGCGCAATGGCTGGGGACCTTCATCCCGGTCACCCATTTCCTGCGCGTGGTGCGCGGCGCCCTGCTTAAGGGACAGAGTTTCGCCGACATGGCCCCCAGCCTGCTCGCGCTGGCCGTCTTCGTCTTCGCCGTCGCAGCGCTGGCGCTAGCGAGATACAGGACGACGCTGGATTAAGCCGGCAAGCTCGCCCCGATCAGGAGCATGTTCTCTGTCTCGTCGGCGACCTGGAGGCGGCCGCCGCCTTCCTCGACGAGGAGGTGAACCAGCCAGGCGGCGGCGGCGCGGGGGGCGACCTCGTCCTCGCTCGTCTCGCCGACGAGGACCTTCTTGAGTTCGGGATCGAGGACGATCCGGTTGCCCTCGGCGCGGACGACAATATCGAGCCCGTTCTCGCCGCGCTCGGCGCCGATGTCGAGGCTGCCGCCGCGCACCAGCGAATCCCCGGCGATGAGGACGATGTTGAGCAGCACCTTCAGCGCCGCCTTGCTCATCGCGCTCTCGTCGATCATCCAGCCCAGTTGAATCCGGCCGTCGCCGCCGAACAGGCCCTCGATCGCGGTGCGCGCCTCGCGCGTGTCGACCACGTCGGCGAAGCCCCCGGCGGCGCCGAAGGCCAGGCGGAAGAATTTGAGCTTGTTGGCCGAAGCGCGCGCGCTTTCCGCGAGCAGATCAAGGCAGCGGGCGCGCATTTCCGGATCATGTTCGTCGGCAAGCAACTCGATGCCGTTGTTGAGCGCGCCGACGGGCGAGAGCAGGTCGTGACAGAGGCGGGAGCAGAGCAAGGATGCGAATTCGTGCGATTTCATGCCGCCTGAGCCCCTGTTTCCAACGCGATACGGGTTCTATTGAACGCTCGGAATCGGGGATGCAAGGGCAGCGGGGCGATCTTGAAAAATCGCACCGAAACCCCAACTCGCATGTTCGATGTCGGGGGGACATTCCATCATTCAGGCACGCATTGCCGAGGATGCGGTGGACTGGCGCCTCGACCGGGCGCTGGCCGCGGCGGTGCCGACGCTGTCGCGGGAGCGGCTGAAGGCGCTGATCGGTGCGGGCGCGGTCACCGATCCCGCGGGCGCGCCGGTGCGCGATCCGGCGGTGAAGGCGGTTCCTGGCGCCATCTACGAAGTTGCGGTTCCCGAACCGACGCCGGCCCACAACGAGGCGCAGGACATCGCGCTCGACATCGTCTTCGAGGACAAACACCTGCTCGTCGTGAACAAGCCGGCGGGAATGGTCGTCCACCCGGCAGCGGGAAATTTCGACGGCACCCTGGTCAACGCCCTGCTTCACCATTGCGCGGGGCGGCTCTCCGGGATCGGCGGGGTGGCGCGGCCAGGAATCGTCCACCGCATCGACAAGGACACGTCCGGTCTGCTCGTGGTCGCCAAGAACGATCGGGCGCACGAGGGCCTCGCCGCCCAGTTCGCGAAGCATAGCATTGCGCGGCGCTATCTGGCGGTCGTGGCGGGACTGCCCAAGCCGGCGAGCGGGACGGTGGACGCCCCCCTCGCCCGTTCTCCGGCGAACCGCAAGAAAATGGCGATCGTCGCGGCGAATCGGGGCAAACGGGCGGTGACCCATTACCGGACGATCGAGCCGCTGAAGGGCGCGAGCCTGGTCGAATGCCGGCTCGAAACCGGCCGGACCCATCAGGTCCGCGTCCACCTGGCCTCGATCGGCCATTCCCTGCTCGGCGATCCGGTCTACGGTCGAACCCGCCCGGAGCATCGGGACGTGCTGAAAAGGCTCGATTTTCGTCGCCAGGCGCTGCACGCGGCTTCGCTCGGCTTCGTCCATCCAGTTTCGAAAGAAAACTTGACGTTTGAAAGCCCCCTTCCGTCTGATATTCAGGAACTGTTGAGGGCGCTCACCGTATAGCTTTTATGTGCCGGCGCGGTGTATTATAAGGATACGGCACCAGGGAGTGTGTGTGAATCATGGCTGTGGGTAGGAAGATTGCGACGATTCCGGCGAGCGGCGGCGAGGCGGGCCTCAACCGCTATCTCGCCGAGATCAAGAAATTCCCGATCCTGACCCCGGAAGAGGAATATATGCTGGCCAAGCGCTGGACCGAGCATCAGGACACCGATGCGGCGGCCAAGCTGGTCAACAGCCACCTGCGCCTCGTCGCCAAGATCGCGATGGGCTATCGCGGTTATGGCCTGCCCACCTCCGAGCTGATCAGCGAGGGCAATATCGGCCTGATGCAGGGCGTGAAGAAGTTCGAGCCCGAGCGCGGCTTCCGTCTCGCCACCTATGCGATGTGGTGGATTCGCGCATCGATCCAGGAATATATCCTGCGCAGCTGGTCGCTCGTGAAGATGGGCACCACCGCTGCACAGAAGAAATTGTTCTTCAATCTCAGGCGGATGAAGAGCAAGATCGACGCCTTCGAGGATGGCGACCTCAAGCCCGAGGACGTCACCAAGATCGCTACCGATCTCGGCGTCAGCGAGGACGACGTCGTCTCGATGAACCGGCGCATGGCCATGGGCGGCGATACCTCATTGAACGTGCCGCTGCGCGACGACAGTGAGGGCAGCTGGCAGGACTTCCTCGTCGACAGCGAGCCGCTCCAGGACGAGCGCGTCGCCGAGGCGCAGGAATCGCAGGTCCGGCACGAACTGCTGATCGAGGCGATGGAGGCCTTGAACGACCGTGAGCGCCACATCCTGACCGAACGGCGGCTGACCGACGAGCCGAAGACGCTGGAGGAGCTCTCCCAGGTCTACGACGTCAGCCGCGAGCGCATCCGCCAGATCGAGGTGCGCGCGTTCGAAAAGTTGCAAAAGGCGCTGATGAACCTTGCCGGCGAGCGCAGGCTCCTTTCCGCGGCCTGAGGCCGTCGAGGCGCCTGTGCCGGTCGTGAAGCGGCGCGGATGGCTGCGCCGTATCTTCGGCTGGCTCTGGAAAGGGCTGCTGATCTTCCTGATCGGCAGCGTGCTCTGGGTTTTACTCTACCGCTTCGTGAACCCGCCGATCACCTTCACCCAACTCGGGGATGCGATCGGCGGCAACGGCGTCACGCGCGAGTGGATGGCGATCGAGCGGATCGACCGCGAGATGGTGCGCGCGGTGATCGCCGGAGAGGACAGCAAGTTCTGCTCGCACAACGGCTTCGACCGCGAGGCGATCGAGCAAGCCTGGCGGCGCAATCAGGCCGGCCGCGGCGTGATCCGCGGCGGCTCGACGATCAGCCAGCAGACCGCGAAGAACGCCTTCCTCTGGCAGGGCGGCGGCTTTTTCCGCAAGGGGCTCGAGGCCTGGTTCACTTTCCTGATCGAGAATCTCTGGTCGAAGCGGCGGATCATGGAGGTCTATCTCAACGTCGCCGAGACCGGGATCGGCACCTATGGCGTCAATGCCGGCGCGCAGCGCTATTTCGGCCACGACGCCTCGCGGCTCAGCCGCCAGGAAGCGGCGCGGATCGCCGCCGTCCTGCCCCTGCCCAAGCGCCGCGAGGCGATCGCGCCGGGCGGCTTCACCCGCCGCTACGGCAACATCATCGCCGCGCGCGTGGCCTCGGTCCAGCGCGACGGGCTGGACGGTTGCGTATGACCGTGAATATTATGGATAATCGCGCTGCCGGAACCTGGCCCGCAGCTGCGTGCCAGAATCGTATTCGGCTCGACTATGTGCTATACTTGTCCGTGTTTCGACGAGGGGGTCGCAACCATGAACGAGGCGCAGAAGAGAACCGCCGCGGCAATCGCGATTGGCTTCATTTCTCTTGGCGCCCTTTTTCTCCTGTGGATCGCGATAGCGATCGTCGCCAAGAGCGTCACCGCCGCCTCTCTTTCTGGTGAGCTTTTCTATCTGATGACCTCGGGCGGAACGGCAACCACGCTCTTCGGAGCGCTTAACGTCATCATAATGGCAGGGTTGGCGGCCGGCGTTGCCGTGCTTGGCCCCCGCTACATTTGGCTCGCTTCGGGCGTGATCCTTATCGGCCTCGCGACTTCGGTTTCCATCTGGGTCTTGATCTGCGCCACCGAGCTGGGACGAGAGGTTTCCCAGAATGTCCCCGAGCACATCAATATTTCGCACCGGCAGCTCGAGGCGAACGTTACCGCATTCTCTTCTTGGGCGATCGGCGCATGGGTCGTCGCCTTGGCTGCCGTTCTGGGCATTACTCAGGTGAGGAAGAAGCAGTGAAGGGCCTGATGAAACTGATCGCTCTCGCGTTTGTCGTGCTGGGTGCGACGCCCGTTGAAGCCCAGACGCGGCGCGTGGAACTCAGCATCCTCGGTACGCCACCCCAGTCAATAATCGCGATCAAGGACGGCGCCGACACCCAGATTCGGCTGCTTCGACAGGGCAACAGTTACGTCCGACAGCTGAGCCCAGGCGTTTACACCTTCCAATTGCGCTATGCCGAAGATGGTTCGCGGCATGTCGCGCCGGAATGGGACATCGTGACCCTGCGGATCAGCATACCTCCCGGATCCGAGCCGTTCGTTCGAGAAATCGCGCGATCCTACCCGATTTCCTGCAACATGCCCGAACTGAGACGCGTCGCGGCCCGCTCAAGCTCCCGGGGTGAGGCGTTCGACAATGCCCTCCGGGCCCGACTGATGCTCCGCTACCAGCCGGAAGAACACTGCCGCAACCTCAGCGACGCCGTGAAGGAAGCGCTCGGCAAGCGCTGGCAGCAACTGCGGGCGTGGGATCCCAATTTCGTGGAGATCCCCAGCTAAAGCGGGAATCATTGGCCTAGAACGGCATCTTGAAGCCCGGCGGCAATTGCAGGCCGCCGGTGGCTTCGCGCATCGCGTTCTGGCTGGCGGCGTCGGCCTTGGCGCGGGCGTCGTTGATCGCGGCGGCGACGAGGTCCTCGACCATCTGCTTCTCCGATGGCTGCAGCAGGCTCTCGTCGATCTCGATGCTGATCACCCGGCCGACCGCCGAGGCGCGCACCTTGACCATGCCGCCGCCCGACGCGCCCTCGACCTCGATCCGGTCGAGATTCTGCTGCGCCTCGGCGAGCTTGGCCTGCGCCTCCTGCGCCATTTTCATGATCTCGTTGAAGTCAGGCATTCATGCGCTCCGTTGTTCGTCCATTGCGTGGTGAACCAGCTCGGCATCCGGGAAAGCCTCGAACGCGGCCTTCACCACCGGCATCCCGCGCACGCTCTGCTCGGCCCGGCGCTCGGTTTCAAGCTCCTGTTCGCGCAAGGTCGGCTCGGCCTGGCCCTCGGCGAGGCCGACCCGCCATGTGTGGCCGGTCGCGGCCTTCAGGATCGCGGCGAGATCGCGAGTGAAATCGCCCGGCAGCGGCTTGGTCGGGCGAATCGCCAGCTCGGGCGGGGCATAGCGGACGACGCCGGCGAAATCGTGGAGCTGCTGGGCGAGATGGGGCTTGCCCGCGCGCTCGACCAGCGCGACCATTTGGACGAAGGTCTCCGGCAGTTGGAGCAGCTCGGCCTGGCTCTCCGCCTTTGGCGCGGCTGATGCGGACACCGACACACTCTCTCCGGAAGCAAGCTTGGCGGCGAGTTCGCCGGGATCGGGCAGATCGGCGGCGTGGATCACGCGCAGCAGCGCCATCTCGGCCGCCTCGACCGGCGAGGGCGCATTGTGGACCTCGGACAGGCCCTTGAGCAGCAGCTGCCAGAGGCGGTGGACCGCGGCGTAGCTGAGCTTGACCGACCAATCGGCATAGGCCTCGCGCTCCTCGGCCGACTGGGCCGGATCGGCGGCGCCGCCGACCTTGGCGCGGGTGATGCCGTGCACCGCCTCGAGCAGGCCGCGGATCACCGCCGAGGGCTCGACGCCGAGATCGTACTGGTCCTTGAGCGCGGTGAGAGCGCTCGGCGCGTCGCCGTTCAGCAGCAGGCCAAGCAGATCGCGGACCGCGGCGCGGTCCGACAGGCCGAGCATGGAGCGGACCTGCTCCGCGGTCACTCCGCGCCCGCCATGGGCGATCGCCTGATCGAGGATCGAGAGGCCATCGCGCGCCGACCCCTCGGCCGCGCGGGCGATCAAGGCCAATGCCTCGGGCTCCACCTCGACCCCTTCCGCTTTCGCGACCTCGCCGAAATGGGCGCCGAGCCGGTCGGCGGGGATGCGCCGCAGATCGAAGCGCTGGCAGCGCGAGAGGACCGTGACCGGCACCTTGTCGGCTTCGGTCGTGGCGAATAAAAACTTAACATGTTGAGGAGGTTCTTCCAACGTCTTCAGAAGTGCGTTGAACGAGCTTTTCGAGAGCATGTGCACTTCGTCGATGATGTAGATCTTGAAACGCGCCGACACCGCCGAGTAGCGCACCGCCTCGATGATCTCGCGCATGTTTTCGACGCCGGTGTGGCTAGCGGCGTCCATCTCGATCACGTCGATATGGCGCCCCTCGGCGATCGCGCGGCAGGGCTCACACTGCCCGCACGGCTCGATCGTCGGGCCGCCCGCCCCGTCCGGGCCGACGCAGTTCAGCGCCTTGGCGATCAGCCGCGCGGTCGAGGTCTTGCCGACCCCGCGCACGCCGGTGAGGAGGAAAGCATGGGCGAGCCGGTCGCGCTTTATCGCGTTGGCGAGGGTGCGCACCATCGCCTCCTGCCCGATCAGCTCGGCGAAGCTTTGCGGCCGGTATTTGCGGGCGAGAACGCGGTAGGGCTGGGGGGAATCGGACATCGCCCCCACTCTAGCCGTTCGACCGGCGGCTGTCGAAGACCGTCAAAGCTGACGGACTTGAGAGCTTCGCCAGGGCGATCGTGTCGCCTTTGTCAGCTTTCGGACCGGCGAATGCGGCCCCGCCGAACCGCGCGAATGGCATGAATGGCGCGAATGTCATACGGATAAGGGGGGTCCATCCGCCCGCAAGGAAGCGGGAGATCGGCGAATCAAGAGGGGCGCGGAGGCGCGGCATGGGCGCCAGGATAACGCTTTCGAGCCGCTGTAGGAAAGAACAAAAAAAGAACGGAGGTTCCAGCTTTCGCTGGAATGACGATGGTTCAGGTGGAGCGGGAAAGGTGGGAGCCGGAACGACCCGGCGACAGAAACTCGTTACGGCTGCTTCCTTCCGGACCTGACCGGGTTGGCGAGAGCACCGTCCGCCCGACTCCCGCGGCGCATATGGGCCGGGAGGCGCGGGGATGCAAGCGGAGGCGGCAAGGCCAGTATGGCAAGGACTGGCTGTCGCGACTTGGCAGTCCAGGCGCCCCTATGAGCGCCCGGCGGCCGTTCCTCGAGCCAAGCTCTCGGCTTCTTCGGCTAACGCGATCAGTGTTCGCCGCTCGTCATCTCCGCCCGGCAAAGGCACGCGAGCGGCACGCAATCTGATGCTGTCTGCATCCGGGTCGCTCAGCGAGCAGGATGTGAAGTCATCCCAGTCGTAATCGCCGCATGCTCCATCGAGAAAGGCGCGGATAACACGCGCGGCATACGCAGCGTCTTGCTGAAGGCCCTCGATCATCCGTCTTCGATATCGTTCAGGAACCAGAGTCGCAATCGAGCGGTCTTATCCCACCACCGGCTCCAGCATCCGGATCGTGCCCGCCGCCGCGTCGATTTCGGCGCGGCTGCCGACGGGGAGGCTGAACTGATCGGCGACATGGCCGAACAGGGCGCCCTGGAAGGCGGGGACGCCGAGCGGGGTGAGATGGTGGGCGAGGACTTCGGACAAGGTGAAGCCGCCCAGCGACGGGCCGGAGGCGGCGCAATTGGTGCACTGGCCGAAGACCACGCCCGCGACGCGGCCGAGAATGCCGGCGAGGCCGAGCTGGGTGAGCATGCGGTCGATCCGGTACTGCGCCTCGTCGACATCCTCGAGGAACAGGATCGCGCCGTCGAAATCGGGGAGCCAGGGCGTGCCGACGAGCGCGCTGAGCACGGTGAGGTTGCCGCCGAGCAGCGGCCCCGCGGCGCGGCCCGGTCGGAAGGTGCGGATGCGGCCGCTGCGCTGGGCGAGGCGGTCGTCATTGCCCTCGGGATTGCGCCAGGTCGGCGTCTCGCCCTCGAAGGCGAGGCGGCGAAAGGAATCCCAGGACAGGCCGCCCCAGGCGCTCGCCGCATTGGGGCCGTGGATCGTGGGGCAATCGGTTCGCGCCGCGAGCGCGAGGTGGAGCGCGGTGATGTCGCTGAAACCGACGACGAGCTTGGGATTGGCCCGGATTACATCGAAATCGAGATGCGGGAGCACCCGCGCCGAGCCCCAGCCGCCGCGCACCGCGAAGATCGCGCGCACTTCGGAATCGGCGAACATCGCGTTGATCGGGGCGGCGCGCTCCGCGTCCGTGCCGGCGAGATAGCCGTGGCGGCTGAGGATGTTGGGCGCGGCGCGCGGCACCAGCCCCATCGCGCGGACCGTCTCCAGGACGAGATCGAGATCGAAGCTGTCGGCGGTGAAGCCGGCCGGCTCGATCAGGCCGACCGTGTCGCCCTGCCGCAGCCGCGGGGCACGGCGCCGCGCGGGCAGCGCCGCCGAGGCGGTGGCAGCGGGAAGCGGAAGCATGGATGCGCCCAGCGCCTGGATCATGGTGCGACGACTCAGCATCGGGCTGCCATAGCAATGCGGCCCGGGCTGCGCGACTGGAAGGGTCGGAGCTCAGCCGAGGTGACGCTTCGGATCCATGCGAGAGTGGAATACGCGCGCAATCTCGATCCTTTCGTCCCGCAGCCGATAGACGATCCGATGTGCGCCGGCCTTGATGGACCGAAATTCTGCGTGCCGGCCCGCATAGGAAGGACCCAGGCGCGGAAATTCGAGCAAGCCCATCGCCACGTGGCGCAGCATGGCGGCATATTCGTCAGCGCGCGCCTCGCCCCATTGCTCCGCGCCGAACGTCCAGATTTCGATCAAATCCGCGCGTGCGGCGGCCGAAAATCTCAGGCGGCGCGCGATTTGGTTCGTCTCCGCGCACCCGCGATGATCTCGTCGAAGCTCTCTTCGCTCCAGCCGCTGTCGAGCCCCTCCTGAATCAGGTCATCCAAGCGCTCCAGCGACTCCTTATGCTCGCGGATCGCCGCGCGGATGAAATCGCTGGAATTGGCGTAGAAGCCGCCCTTGACCTGCGCCTCGACATAAGCGCGCATGTCGTCGGGCAGCGAGATGTTCATCGTGGCCATGCGACCTTATAGCAAAGATTGCCATCGGCGACAATCAGCCGAACGCCGCCGCGACCAGCCTGGCGACCGCCGCATGCGCCGCGTTGCGGGTCGAGGTGTCGCTCTCCGGCGCGTCGATATACGACGCGATCAGCAGCGGCGCGCGGCCGGGCGGCCAAGCGATGGCGACATCGTTGCTGAAGCTGCCTGCGGTCCCGGTCTTGTCGCCGGCGCGCCAGCCGGCGGGTAGCCCGGCGCGGAGGCGCTCGCGGCCCGTGCTGGTGCCCTCGAGCCAGGCGGCGAAGCGGGCGCGGGAAGCTGGCGTCAAGACGTCGCCCAGGAGGAGCGCGCGCATCAGGCCGGCCATTGCCGCCGGGCTCGTGGTGTCGCGCGGGTCGCCGGGGCCGACGCGGTTCATCTCGGGCTCGATCCGGTCGAGCCGCGTGACCGCATCGCCGCAGCGGCGGACGAAGGCGGTGAAGCCCACCGGGCCGCCAAGCCGGGCGAGGAGGAGGTTGGCGGCGGCATTGTCGCTGAGCTGGACCGCGGCGACGCAAAGCTCTTCCACGCTCATCCGCCCGCGCGGCAGCGCCGCCTCGACCGCCGGAGCATAAGGGACGAGGTCGGTGCGGGAGATGGGCACCTCCTCGGCGAGGGCGTGGCGGCCGGCGTCGACCTCGGCGAGCATCAGCGCGGCGAGCGGTGCCTTGAACGTCGAGCACATCGCATAGCGGCCGTCGGCGTCGTGGCCGAGCGTGCGGTCGTTGCCCGTGTCGACCGCGCGGACGCCGAGGCGGGCGCCGGCGCCAAGGGTGGCGAGGATCGGGGCGAAATCGGGCTCGGCCCCGGCGCGCTCCGCCTGCGTGTCGCGGCTCGCGACCGGCGCCCCGGTGCAGGCGACCAATGCGGCGGTGCCGATCAGGAAATGGCGGCGGTCGATCATCGGGCGTCTCTCCTTCCCGCCAGCCCTAGCGAGGAGCATCCGCGCGGGCAGCACCAGAAAATCTCAGGAGAGGCCTTAGCGCCCCTGCATGTTGTGGACGCCGCCGGGGATGCGGACGGTGAGCGATTCCAGGCCTTCCGTCAGCCAGATCTGGCAGGACAGGCGCGAATGGCGGGTGACGTGGGAGGCGAGATCGAGCATGTCCTCCTCCTCCTCGCTCGCCTTGGGCAGCTTGGCGAAATCCTCGGCGGCGACGATGACGTGACAGGTCGAGCAGGCCATTTGCCCCTCGCACGTGCCTTCGAGCGGCAGGCCGGCATTCTGGCCGATGTCGAGCAGGCGCTCGCCGGGGGCGCCTTCGACCTCCTGCACCTTCGATCCGTCGGCGGAGATGAAACGCACCAAAGTCATGCGGCGAGATTGCGCTGGCGCTCGGCCGCCTCGACGATCAGGCCGAGCGCGGCCTTCAATTCCTCCTCGGTCGTGTAGCGGCCGAAGCCGAGGCGGATGCTGGCATGGGTCTCGCGCTCCGAGAGGCCGAGCGCCCGCAGCACGTGGCTGGTCTTCCCCGAGCCGCTGCCGCAGGCGCTGCCCAAACTGAACGCGACGTCTCGGACGTCGGACATCAGGCGGACCGCGTTCACCCCGTCGCGCCGGACGTTGAGGTTGCCGCGATAGCGGTGCGCGGTCGAGCCGTTGATCGTCCAGTCGCCGAGCATGGCGGTGGCGACGTCCCAGAGGCGGGCGACGTGCGCGGCGTCCACCTCCATCCGCTCCGCCGCGACCCTGGCGGCGGCGCCGAAGCCGGCGACCAGGGCCGGCGAGACGGTGCCCGAGCGCAGCCCCTGCTCCTGCCCGCCGCCGAGCAGCAAGGGCGGGAGCTTGATGCCGTTGCGGACCCACAGCGCGCCGATGCCCTTGGGCCCGTGAATCTTGTGCGCGCTGATCGCGATCAGGTCCGGCCCTTCGGGAATCGCCATCCGGCCGTAGCCCTGCACCGCGTCGCAGAGCAGCAGGCTGCCCTTGGCGTGGGCGGCCTCGGCATAGGCCGCGACGGGCTGGATGGTGCCGATCTCGTTGTTGACCAGCATCAAAGCGACGATTCCGCCCGCGGGTAGCTCCACCTCGTCCGGCGGCGGCACGAGGCCGTCCCTGTCGACCGGGATCAGCGTCCCTCCTTGGGTCTCTATCGGCTGGAGCGCCGCCTGATGCTCGATCGCACTGCCCGCGAGGCCGCCCGGGGCGATGCGCGGGCCGGTCGTCAGGACCCAGTTCAGCGCCTCGGTCGCGCCCGAGGTGAAATGGATCCGGCCGCCCGGAGGCAGCAGCGTGGCAACCGCTTCGCGCGCCAGCTCTACGGCGACCGAAGCGGCGCGGCCGGCGCGATGCTGGCTCGAGGGATTGGCGAACCCGTCGCTGCTCGGGCCGCTGAGCCAGGGCAGCATCGCCTCGAGCGCTTCGGGCGCGAGCGGCGTGGTCGCCTGATAGTCGAGATAATACATCGAATTGCCGCGATCCGCGAGGTTGTTGCGAACGATTCGCAAAAGTTGCGATTTGGAACCGACCTCTATATAGGGCGCTTCGCCTCGCCGCCGGAACCCCCTCGCGGCGATTTGAATCCCGGAACGAATCGCCATGCCCGAAGTCATCTTCCCCGGCCCCGAGGGCCGTCTCGAAGGCCGTTTCAGCCCGGGCCCGCGCCCCCGCGCGCCGGTCGCGATGATCCTCCATCCGCACCCACAGGGTGGCGGCACGATGAACAATGCGATCGTGCTCGCGCTCTACAAGACCTTCGTGCGGCGCGGCTTCGCCACCCTGCGCTTCAATTTCCGCGGGGTCGGCAAGAGCCAGGGGGTGTTCGACAACGGCATCGGCGAGCTTTCCGACGCGGCGAGCGCGCTGGACTGGGTCCAGCAAATCCATCCCGAGGCGGAGACGACCTGGATCGGCGGCTTCAGCTTCGGCGCCTGGATCGGCATGCAATTGCTGATGCGCCGGCCCGAGGCGCGCGGCTTCATCTCAATCGCGCCGCCCGCCAACATGTACGATTTCTCCTTCCTCGCCCCCTGCCCCGCCAGCGGCATCATCATCCAGGGCGAGGCGGACGAGGTCGTGACCCCGCTCGCCACACAGAAGCTGGTCGACAAGCTGCGCACCCAGCGCCACATCACGATCGAGCACAAGACGATCCCGGGCGCGAACCACTTCTTCGTCAACGAGATGGACCTGCTGATGAAGGCGGTCGACGACTATCTCGATTTCAGGCTCGACCCGAGCTGCCCGATCCGCTGAGCCAGCGCAGCGACATGCAGGACAGGCCTGCATCGATCTTCGCGATTTCCGCCGTGGGCAGCACGACCGGCGCGTAGCCGCGCGCGGCGACCAGCTCGGCCGTGCGCGGATAGCCGTCAGCGATCAGCACGCACCCGTTGACGCGCAGCAGGTTCGCGGCGGCTTCCTCGCCTTCGGGCGTGACGACGATCTCCAGGCCTTCGAAGCAACCGGATGCGGCCAGCGCGGACGTAGCGACGACCGTCTCCTCGTCGAGCAGGGCGCAGCCGCTCTTGAGGTGAAGCGTGCCTTCGGGCGTCGCAACGATCCGGGCCTCGCGGCCGAGCATCGCCATCAGCTCGACGAAGCGCTTGGCGCCGCGCTTGTCGGTGCGCGCGGAGAGGCCGATCAATATCCCATCCGGCAGGATCAATATGTCGCCGCCGTCGGCGAAGCCCTCGTCCAGCTCCACCAACGTATCGAAGCGGGCGCGGAGCGCCGGGGCGAGCGCGGCGGCTTCATCCATCCGGCTCGGCGCGCCCGGCCGGAGCAGAACGGCGCCCTCCGCGAGCACGAAGGCCGGATCCTCGACGAAGACCGCGTCGGGATGGCCGGGCAGCGGCGGGAGCGTCTCGACGGCCAGCCCCGCCGCCTCGAGCGCCGAAACATAGGCGCGATGCTCGGCGAGGACGCCTGCGTAAGACGGCCCTTCGCCCCGGTGCGCGCGCAGGCCCTCGACCACCTCGAGCCCCGGCGTCCGCACCAACGCCGAATCGAAGGCGAAGACGCTCACAGCGTCCAGATCAGGACGTTGCCGAGCATCACCAGGGCAGCGAGTAGCATGAGGGCGCCCTTCCCGCGGTCCCTGCCCATCGCGATCAGCCAGACGCCGCCCGCGGCGAGCGCGAAGGCGGCGAGCATCAGGAGCGACATGAGGAGGGCGGCGGTGCCGGTCATCGCGCGCTGATCGCATGCGCGGGCGGCTTTCACAAAGGCTTAAGCGGGGCGGCCTAGCGTCGCGCCCGTGAAGCACGATCATCGCCAGTTCGACGGCGCGCTCGGCGCGATCGAGGGCGCGGTCCTGCCGGGCGTGTCGCGGCTGCTCGACAGCCTGATCGACAGCGCCGCGCTCGCCCGGCCGGGTCATGACGCCGAAGCCTTTGCCCGCGGTATCCGGGGCAGCGCTGCCGAAATCGAGGCGCTGACCCGCCTGCTGGCCGCGATGGCTCAGCCGGCGGACAACAGCTCCGCGTAAAGCCCCGGATCGACATTCCCGCCCGAGACGACGATCACGCTCCCCTCCGGCGGATCGACCTTGCCGGCGAGCACCGCCGCGAGCGCGACCGCGCCGCCCGGCTCGGCGACGAGGCGCAGGGCCCGGAAGGCGAAGCGCATCGCCTCGGCTACTTCCTCCTCGCTCACCGCGAGGCCGCGCGCGCCGGCCTCGCTCAGCGCGGCGAAGGTGAGCGGGGAGACCAATTTGGTCTGCAGCGCGTCGCAGCTTGTCGGCGGGGCGGGCTCGGCGACGGGGACGATCTCCCCCGCCGCGAGCGAGCGCGCCATGTCGTCCCAGCCTTCCGGCTCGACGATCACGATCTCGCTCTCCGGCAGCGCCAGCGCGATCCCGGCGGAGAGGCCGCCGCCGCCGCAGGGGACGAGCACCATCGGCGGCGGCGCCCCGAGCTGATCGCGAATCTCGACGCCGACGCTGCCCTGCCCCTCGATCACGTCGACATCGTCGAACGAGGGAACGAGCGTCGCGCCGCTCTCCGCCGCGAGGCGCGCGCCGATCGCCTCGCGGCTCTCGCTGGCGCGATCGAAGAAGACGATTTCCGCCCCCGCGGCGCGGGTGCCCGCGACCTTCACCGCCGGCGCGTCGGCTGGCATGACGATGGTCGCGGCGATGCCGAGGCGCTGCGCGGCAAGCGCGACGCCCTGGGCATGGTTGCCCGAGGAGAAAGCGACCACGCCGCGCGCGCGCCCGGCCGCGTCGAGCTGAAGGAGCCGGTTGCTCGCGCCGCGCAATTTGAAGGCACCGCCCTGCTGCAGGCATTCCGCCTTCACCCAGAGCCGCCTTCCCTTCCAATCGAGCGGGAGTAGCGGCGTTTTCGTCACTGCATCGGCAATGCGCTCCGCCGCAGCCCTGACACCGCTCGCCGTGGGTCTTCTTTCTTGCATGCAAGCCTCTGGAGAAAAGAGGGAATTCGCAGGTCTTTACATGGGGGTCCGACGCCCATATATCGCGCGGCGCTGCCCCATGGGGACTTCCAACCGCAAGGCAGCTTATTCGTCAACGATCCTGTTGGAGGTCCCTTGAGTTGCACAGCCATCATCGCGCGCTGGGGCTAGCTACCGCCCCTTTCGGTGCCGCCAGCGGCATCGCTCTCGCCAAGCTGCGCCCGGTTCAGCCGGTGACGCTCATTCGTCCGCACGCCGCTCGGCGCGCGGCGCGCTTCTTCGTGGAGCGGTTTCCGGGCCGGTCGCTCTATGCGGTGAAGGCCAATCCCTCTCCGGACCTCCTGCGCATCCTTTGGGAGGAAGGCGTCACCCATTATGACGTGGCCTCGATCGCCGAGGTACGTCTGGTCGCGGAGACCCTGCCCGAGGCGGTGCTCTGCTTCATGCACCCGGTGAAGGCCGAGGAGGCGATTGCCGAGGCCTATTTCAGCCACAAGGTGCGCACCTTCAGCCTCGACACCGAGGAGGAGCTGGAGAAGATCCTGCGCGCGACCGCGACCGACGGTGTCGCCGCGAGCGACCTCAACCTGCTCGTCCGCATCCGCGTCTCCTCCGATCATTCCAAGCTCAGCCTCGCCGCCAAGTTCGGCGCCGAGCCCGGCGAGATGAAGTCGCTGCTGATGGCGACCCGCCAAGCGGCGGACGCGCTCGGCATCTGCTTCCACGTCGGCAGCCAGGCGATGAGCCCGGCCGCCTATCGCGAGGCGATGGAGCGCCTGCGCGCCGCGATCGTCGAGGCGGCGGTGACCGTCGACATCGTCGATGTCGGCGGCGGCTTCCCATCGACCTATCCCGGCATGGAGCCGCCGCCGCTGGAGACCTATTTCGAGGTCATCCACGACGCCTTCGAGGACCTTCCCGTCTCTTATTCGTCCGAACTCTGGTGCGAGCCCGGCCGCGCGCTCTGCGCCGAATATGCGAGCGTGGTGGTGCGGGTCGAGAAGCGCCGCGGCGACACGCTCTACATCAACGACGGCGCCTATGGCGCCTTGTTCGACGCCGCCCATGTCGGCTGGCGCTTTCCGGTGCGGCTGCTGCGCGAGTCGCCGTCGGAGGCAAGGGACATGGCATTCAGCTTCTACGGGCCGACCTGCGACGATCTCGACCATATGGCGGGGCCGTTCCTGCTCCCCGCCGACGTCGCCGCCGGCGACTATCTCGAGATCGGCATGCTCGGCGCCTATGGCTGCGCGATGCGCACCGGCTTCAACGGCTTCGGCGCCGACGTGAAGCTGGTCGCCGAGGACGAGCCGATGGCCACCCTCTACGGCGGCGAAGAGCGGGAACGCGCGGTTCCGTCGAACGTCGTGACGCTGTAACGCCTGCCCCTCAATCGTCATGCCAGCGGAGGCTGGCAGCCATACGGACTCCGCTTGGACCCCAGCCTTCGCTGGGGTGACGGCGGTAATGGAGATTCAAGAATGACCGACGCCCCGATCAACGACACCCGCAAGGCGGAGCTGCTGTCGACCGAGGTCGAGCATATCGACATCACCAGCTTCGACGCGCGCCCGATCGTCGAGGCGATGAAGAAGATGAGCTTCTCCAGCCGCGACCTCGGCCGGGCGGCGGAAATCTACAACATGATGCTCGCCGACCCCGATTGCTCGATCGCGCTCGTGATCGCGGGCTCGACCTCGGCGGGCGGCTGCATGGACCTCTATGCCGAGCTGGTGCGCAACAACATGGTCGACATGATCGTCGCCACCGGGGCCGCGATCGTCGACATGGATTTCTTCGAAGCGCTTGGCCACAAGCACTATCAAGCGCTTGAAATTCCTGACGACGACACGTTGCGCTCGCTCTATATCGACCGCATCTACGACACCTATATCGACGAGGAATCGCTGCAGCAGACCGATCATACGATCGGCGCCATCGCGAACAGCCTCGAGCCGAAAGCCTACTCCTCCCGCGCGTTCATCCGCGAGATGGGCAAGTGGCTCGTCGCGAACGGCAAGAAGGAGAACAGCCTGGTCAAGCTCGCCTACGAGCATGACGTGCCGATCTTCTGCCCCGCCTTCACGGACAGCTCGGCGGGCTTCGGCCTCGTCAAGCATCAGGTCGACCGGATGAAGGCGGGCAAGCCCTATCTCACCATCGATTCGATCGCCGATTTCCGCGAGCTCACCGACATCAAAATCGAGGCGGGCACCACGGGACTGCTGATGATCGGCGGCGGCGTGCCCAAGAACTTCATCCAGGACACCGTGGTCTGCGCCGAGATCCTCGGCCACGAGGATGTCGAGGTGCACAAATATGCGGTGCAGATCACCGTCGCCGACGTGCGCGACGGCGCCTGCTCCTCCTCCACCCTCCAGGAGGCAGCCAGCTGGGGCAAGGTCTCGACCGCGATGGAGCAGATGGTCTTCGCCGAGGCGACGACGGTGGTGCCGCTGCTCGCCAGCGACGCTTACCATCGCGGCCACTGGCGCGAGCGGGCAAAGCGCGCCTTCGGC
>NZ_JBQTJC010000237.1:0-4282 GCF_052387495.1 Sphingosinicella sp.
GCGGTCGCCGGCGACGATCCACTGGCGCGCCGGATCGCCGGCGGTGAAGGCCAGAGCTCGCCCGGCCATCTGCGAGAGCAGGACATGGACTTCGGTCGGCAGCGGATCGGTGGCCGCGATCTGCAAAGGCGGTGGGGTCTGTCCCGCCGCCACTTCGGGAATGGCGAGGTCGGCGCAGGCGCTCGCGAAGGCGTGAGTCGCGGTCACCCGCCCGTCGGTCACCGTGATCCGGTAATGGCCGCCGGCGGGAAGGTGGTCGCGCGCGGTCGGCGCACTGATCTCGTAGACCTCGATCGGCCCGCTGCCCGAGGCCGGAGGCACGACGAGGAAGTTCGAGCCCTGCGGCGAGCAGGCGCGGTTGTCCTGGGCGCGGGCGGCGTCGCGGGCGGCGGCGAGCCGGGCGAGCGCGCGCGGCAGATCGGGGCGAAAGGTGCCGAGGAAGGTGTCGCGCGACACCACCCGGTTGCCGAGGATGTTGGCGCGGTAGACCGTCTTTGGCCCGTCGTCCGTATTGTCGTAGAAGGTGACGATCGTGCCGTTGCCTTCCTGCGCGGCGACCCAGCCCTCGATACCGGTCGCTTCCGGATTGGCGACCCGGCTCAGCATGTCCTGCGTCGCGAGGATGCCGGCGCGGGTGAGCGCGATCAGCTCGCGGCCGCGCGCGGCGGCCCGGTTCACCTCGGCGATCTGGGCCGAAGTGAGCGGCGGCGCGGCGGCGGGCGGCGGCGCAGCGGGTGGCGGTGGGGGAGCCGGCGTTGGCGCCGGCGTGTCGTCCTCGAGCGAGCCGACCGTGTCCTGGAGGTCGGAGAGGCCGGTGCCCGGCTGCTCGGCCTTGGCGGGCGGCGCCTCGGGCTGGGCGAATTGGGCCAGCGCGGCGGCGGCGAGGCTCCCCGCCGCGGCGGTCAGGATCAGGTGAAGATGACGCATATACAAGGGTTCCTGGCTTTGATCCTAGAGCGCGATGTTGACGGTCTTGAGCTCGGTATAGGTCTCGATCCCGTGGCGGCCGCTCTCCCGCCCGAAGCCCGATTGCTTGTAGCCGCCGAAAGGCAGATTGGGATCGGTCGCCATCGGGCAATTGCCCCAGACCATGCCGGCGCGCAGCTTCGCGGCGAGCTTGTGCATCGCCGAGACGTCGCGGGTCCAGACCGAGGCGGCGAGGCCGTAATTGGTGTCGTTCGCGGCCTTGGCGACCTCGTCCAGATCCTCGTAGCGCTGGGCGGCGAGGACGGGGCCGAAAATCTCCTCGCGCACCACCTTCATCTCGGGCTTCACGTCGACCAGCACGGTCGGGTTGACGAAATAGCCCTCTCCGCCCGGCGCGTCGCCGCCGCAGAGCACCGAGGCGCCCTCCTTCTTGCCGGCCTCGATGTAGGAGAGGACGCGCTCATGCTGCTCGGTCGAGACGAGCGGGCCCATCATCGTGTCCGGGGCGAGGCTGGGGCCGACCTTCCACTGCTGCGCGCTCGCCGCCACCGCTTCCAGCAGGGAATCGAAAATGTCCTTGTGCGCGAACAACCGCGACCCGGCGATGCAGACCTGGCCCGAATTGGCGAAGATCGACATGGCGGCGCCCTGCGCGGTCTTGCCGATGTCGACGTCGGGCAGGACGATGACCGGCGATTTGCCGCCCAGCTCGAGCGTCACCCGCTTCAGCGTGTCGGTGGCGGTGCGGTTGATGATCTTGCCGACCTCGGTCGAGCCGGTGAAGGCGACCTTGTCGACGTCGGGGGAACGGACCAGCCGGTCGCCCGCCGTCTCGCCCATGCCGGTGACGAGATTGAACACGCCGGCCGGCACACCCGCTTCGGCAACGAGATCGGCGAGGCGCAGCGCGGTGAGTGGGGTCTGCTCGGCGGGCTTCAAAATCACCGTGCAGCCCGCGGCGAGCGCCGGCGCGATCTTCTGCACCGCCATCATCAGCGGGAAGTTCCACGGCACGATCTGCGCGCAGACCCCGACCGGCTCGCGCCGGACATAGGCGTGGAAGGCGCCCGCCGGCGCATTGGACGGCTCGACATGCTCGCCGGTCAGCTTGGTCGCCCAGCCCGCCATGTAGCGCAGCATGCGCACCGACGAGGGCAGATCGAGCCGCTCGCTCGCCGCCTTCGGCTTGCCGTTGTCGATCGATTCGAGCTCGGCCAGCTCGGGCGCAGCCGCCTCGAGCAGGTCGGCGAGCCGGTGCAGGATGCGCTCGCGCTTGTAGGCGGGGATCCCGCTCCAGCGGCCGTCGTCGAAGGCGCGGCGCGCGGCGGCGACGGCGCGGTCGACGTCGGCGTCGGAGGCATCGACGATCCGCGCGATCTCGCGGCCCGTGGAGGGATCATAGACCGGGATCGTCTTGCCGTGGCTCGATTCGACCCATTCGCCGTCGATGAACAGAAGCGGCGCGCGGGCGAGCACGGCCTGGGCGGCGTCAGAATAAGCGGGCTGGGTGGAAATGCGCGACATCTCGTTCATCGGGGAATCTCCTGGGGCAAGTCGCTCTATAGGCGCAGGCGGCGCTCAGGCCAAAATCTTGCGCGCGCCCTCGACGATCTTCTCGGCGTCGGCGCGGGGCGGCGCCTGCAGGCCGCGCTCGACGGCGGGGCGCGCGGCGATCGCGTCCATCCAGCGCTTGAGATGGTCGAGCCCGTCGATGCTGATTTCCGGCCAATCGAGAATTCGCGCCCAGGCGAAATTGGCGATGTCGGCGATCGAATAGTCGCCGGCGAGATATTCGTGTGTGGCGAGGCGGCCGTCGAGCACTTCGAGCAGCCGGCGGCTCTCGCGCCGGTAGCGCTCGATCGCGGCGGGTATCTGCTCGGGGAAATAGCGGGTGAAGACGTTGGCTTGACCCATCATCGGCCCGAGCCCGCCCATCTGGAACATCAGCCACTGGATCACGAGGCTGCGGCCCTTCTCGTCCGAATGGATCAGCTTTCCGGCGCGCTCGGCGAGGTAGAGCATGATCGCGCCGGATCCGAACCCGGCGAAGCTGTCATTTTCCTTGTCGACGATCGCGGGGATGCGGCCGTTGGGGTTGATCGCGAGGAACCAGGGTTCCTTCTGCGCCCCGGAGGAGAGGTCGATGGCGTGGAGATTATAGGGAAGCCCCAGTTCCTCCAGCGTGATCGAGACCTTGTAGCCGTTGGGCGTGGCGGCGGTATAGAGCTCGATCATCCGGTCCTCCTTCGCGTTAGGTTGCGAAGTAGGACCGATCGTGGCCCTGTCAATCAGCCGATCGTCAGTTCACAGCCGAAATTGAGGCCGATGCGGCCGTCGCGGACCCAGCGGACGAAGGCGTAGATCTGGTCGCAGCCGGCGAAGCGGATGATCACGCTCTCGCCGAGGCGGGGGACGACGTCGCTCTCGATCATCGTGCCGCGGCTGGAAATATTGACTACCGGCACAACGAAGACCGCGCCCCGGAAATGGAGCGTGGCGCAATCGAGCAGCCCTTCGTGGCGCTCCTCCGAGCGCTGGTCGTGGATGCGCGGTTGCGGCCGCGTCGCCGTGTCGCCGGTCGGAGCGTAAGCATGAGTCGCCATGTGGCTCGCCTCCCCTGCGAAAGGTTTATCGCAAGGAAGGCTTACCGAAAGATGAGCGCGCGCCGGCGATTTGCCGCTAGTCCTCCTGATGCCCGGACGCCGTGGTCGGGGCCGGAGCGCTCGTGCCGCTGCCGTCCGCCTCCCAATAATAAGGCTGGCGCTGGCGGTTGCCCGTCACCGTCTCGTTCAGCGTCGCCGCGTCGTAGAGCCGCCCGTTCAGCATCACCTGGCTGATATTGTCGGTGTTCTGAATATCCTCCAGCGGGTTCGCGTCGAGGATGAGGAGATCGGCGAGCTTGCCCGGCTCGAGCGTGCCGATCTGATCCGCCATGTGGATGCACTCGCTCGCCGTCTTCGTCGCGGCGACGATCGCTTGCATCGGCGACATGCCCGCCTCCACGAGCATCTGCAACTCTTCTGCGTTGGAGCCATGGTGGCCGACGCCGCTGTCGGTGCCCATGGCCACACGCACGCCGGCGACGATGGCGTGCGCGACGTTTCGCTGATGATCGGCCATCACCTCCCTGGTCTTGCGGACGGCCTGGGGCAGCATGCTGCCCGGCGCGCGTTCGGCGTGGCGGAGCACCCAGACCGGCGCGACGAACGTCGGCACCAGAAACGTGCCCCGCCGCTTCATCTCGTCGATCGCCTCGTCGTCGATGAAGATGCCGTGCTCGATCGACTCGACCCCGGCGCGCACGGCGTTCTTGATGCCGTCGACGCCCTGCGCGTGCGCCATGCACGTCTTCCCC
>NZ_JBQTJC010000238.1:0-2711 GCF_052387495.1 Sphingosinicella sp.
ATCAGGGCAAGGGCATCGCCGAGGCGGACCAGGAGCGGATTTTCGAGAAGTTCGAGCGGGTCGATCCCACCGAGCCCGGCGGCACCGGCCTCGGCCTCTACATCGCCCGCCGCCTCGCCCGCGCCATGGGCGGCGACCTCGGCCTCGACAGCGCCCCCGGCCAGGGCGCGAGATTCACTTTCACGCTGCCGCTTAGAAAAGCGGACTAACTACCTCTGATTGACGGGAATATAGTCCCGTTGCGCCGAGCCGGCGTAGAGCTGGCGGGGCCGCCCGATCTTCTGCTCGGGGTCGGCGATCATCTCGTTCCATTGCGCGACCCAGCCGACGGTGCGGGCCAGCGCGAACAAAGCGGTGAACATCGTCGTCGGGAAGCCGATCGCATTGAGGATCACGCCCGAATAGAAATCGACGTTTGGATAGAGTTTCTTCTCGATGAAATAATCGTCCTTGAGCGCGACCTGCTCGAGCTCGCGGGCGGTGTCGAGGACCGGATCGGAAATGCCGAGCTCGTTCAGCACCTCCTCGGCGGTCTTCTGCATCACCTTCGCGCGCGGATCGAAATTCTTGTAGACGCGGTGGCCGAAGCCCATCAGCCGGAAGGGATCGTCCTTGTCCTTGGCGCGGGCGATATATTCCGGGATCCGCTCCGGCCGACCGATCTCGCGCAGCATTTCCAGCGCCGCCTCGTTGGCGCCGCCATGGGCCGGGCCCCAGAGGCAGGCGATGCCCGCGGCGATGCAGGCGAACGGGTTGGCTCCCGAGGAGCCGGCGAGCCGGACCGTCGAGGTCGAGGCGTTCTGCTCATGGTCGGCATGGAGGATGAAGATCCGCCGCATCGCATTTTCGATGATCGGATTGACCTCATAAGGCTCGGCCGGAACGCCGAAGGTCATCCTGAGGAAGTTGCCAGTGTAGCTCAGGTTGTTCTGGGGATACATGAACGGCTGGCCGATGCTGTACTTGTAGGCCATCGCCGCGATCGTCGGCATCTTGGCGATCAGCCGGTGCGAGGCGATCATGCGCTGCTTGGGATCGGTGATGTCGGTCGAATCGTGATAGAAGGCGCTGAGGGCGCCGACCACGCCGCACATGATCGCCATCGGATGCGCGTCGCGCCGGAAGCCGCGATAGAAGGTCGCGAGCTGCTCGTGCAGCATCGTATGGCGGCTGATCGTATAGGTGAAGCTCTCCAGCTCAGTCTTGCTCGGCAGCTCGGCGTTGAGCAACAGATAGGCGACCTCCATGAAGGTCGAATGCTCCGCGAGCTGGTCGATCGGATAGCCTCGGTGGAGGAGGATGCCGGCGTCGCCGTCGATATAGGTAATCTCGGACTGGCAGGAGGCGGTCGAGGTGAAGCCGGGGTCGTAGGTGAAGACGTCCGTCTGGGCGTAGAGCTTGCGGATGTCGACGACGTCGGGACCGACCGTGCCCGACATGATGCCGCATTCGATGCTCTTGTCGCCGATCGTGAAGCTGGCCTTGTCCGCCATTTGTTGGTCCTTCCCGCTCTCAAGCGCCTGTCATCTGGTCCCCGATCCGGGCGAGGCTTTCCTCCCGCCCGAGCAGCGCCAGCACGTCGAAAATCCCCGGCGACGTCGCCCGCCCGGTCAACGCCGCCCGCAAGGGCTGCGCCACCTGGCCCAGCTTGACGCCTTCGGCCTCGGCAACCTCCCGCACCGCCTGCTCGGTCTCCTCGGCCGTCCACTCGCCGACTTGGGTCAGCTTGTGATGGACGCGGGCGAGCAGGTCTCGCGCGCCGCCTTCTAGCAAAGCCGCGGCCTTCTCGTCCATGTCCAGCGGGCGGCGGCGGAAGAGGAAGGAGGCGCCCTCGGCCAGCTCACCCAAATCCTTGGCCCGGGGCGTCAGCACCGGCATCGCGCGGGCGAGCAGCTCCGTTTCCGCGCCCGCGATTTTCGGCGCCACCAGAGCGGCGAGCCGGGCCGGATCGGCCGCGCGCAGATAATGGCCGTTGAGGCTCTCCAGCTTCTTGATGTCGAAGCGCGACGGCGAGCGGCCGACATGGTCCAGGCCGAACCATTTCACCGCGTCCTCGCGGGTGATGATCTCGTCATCGCCATGACCCCAGCCGAGCCGCAGCAGATAGTTGAACAGCGCCTCGGGGAGGATGCCGAGCTCGTCGCGATAGGTTTCGACGCCCAGCGCGCCGTGGCGCTTGGAGAGCTTCGCCCCGTCGGCGCCGTGGATCAGCGGGACGTGGGCGTAGACCGGCTCGGGCCAGCCCATCGCGCGGATGATCGCGAGCTGGCGGAAGGCGTTGTTGAGATGATCGTCGCCCCGGATGATGTGGGTGACGCCCATGTCGTGATCGTCGACCACCACGGCGAGCATGTAGGTCGGCGTCCCGTCCGAGCGGAGCAGGACGAAGTCGTCGAGCTCCTCGTTCTGGACGGTGACCCGGCCCTGCACCTGGTCGTCGATCGCGGTCTCGCCCTCGCGCGGCGCCCTGAACCGGACGACGAAGGGCGCGTCGGGGGTCGGCCGGTCGGGCGCGCAATCGCGCCAGGCGCTTTCGATCCGGAACGGGCGCCGCTCGGCGCGCGCCGCCTCGCGTTGCGCGCTGAGCTCCTCGGGCGTCATCCAGCATTTGTAGGCCGCGCCGCGCGCGAGCAGCTCGGCCGCGATCTCCGCGTGCCGGGCCTGGAATTGCGACTGATAATATTCATGCCCGTCCCAATCGAGGCCGAGCC
>NZ_JBQTJC010000239.1:0-9173 GCF_052387495.1 Sphingosinicella sp.
GAGCATGCCCAGGGTCACAGTCGACGGCATCGAGCTGGAGGTCCCGCAGGGGGCGACCGTGCTGCAGGCGTGCGAGCTGGCGGGGAAGGAGATCCCGCGCTTCTGCTATCACGAGCGGCTCGCGATCGCGGGCAATTGCCGAATGTGCCTGGTCGAGGTGAAGCCCGGGCCGCCCAAGCCGCAGGCGAGCTGTGCTTTGCCCGCGACCGAGGGGCAGGAGATTTTCACGACCACGCCCGGCGACAGGAAGGCGCGCGAAGGGGTGATGGAGTTCCTGCTCATCAACCATCCGCTCGATTGCCCGATCTGCGACCAGGGCGGCGAATGCGACCTGCAGGACCAGGCCATGGCCTATGGCCGCGGCCACAACCGCTACGACGAGAACAAACGGGCGGTCGAAGAGAAATATATGGGGCCGGTCGTGAAGACCTTCATGACCCGCTGCATCCACTGCACGCGCTGCATCCGCTTCATGGAGCAAGTCGCCGGGGTCGAGGATCTCGGCGCGATCGGCCGCGGCGAGGATATGGAGATCACCTCCTATCTCGAGCATGCGCTGGCGAGCGAGCTTTCGGGCAACGTCGTCGATCTTTGCCCGGTCGGCGCGCTCACCGCCAAGCCCTACACGTTCGAGGCGCGGCCGTGGGAGCTGCGCAAGGTCCCCGCGATCGACGTCATGGACGCGGTCGGCACCAACATCCGCCTCGACGCGCGCGGGCGGGAGGTGATGCGGGCGCTGCCGAGGATCAACGAGGACGTCAACGAGGAGTGGGCGCACGACAAGACCCGCCACGCGGTCGACGGCCTCACCCGCAACCGCCTCGACCGGCCCTGGCTGCGCGAGGGCGGCCGGTTGCGCCCGGCGAGCTGGGACGAGGCGTTCGCGGCGATCGCGGCGGTCGCGAAGAAGGCGAAGGGCAATGTCGCGGCGGTCGCCGGCGACCTCGTCGATGTCGAGACGCTCTACGCCGCAAAGGCGCTGGTCAAGGCGCTGGGCTCCGACCTGATCGAAGGGCGGCAGACCGGTCTCGCCTACGACACCTCCAACCTCGCCGCGGTCAATTTCAACACGACCATCGCGGGGGTCGAGACGGCGGACGTGATCCTGCTGGTCGGCACCAACCCGCGCTGGGAGGCGAGCCTCGTCAACACCCGTATCCGCAAGGCGGTGCGCGCCGGGGCGAAGGTGTTCGGGATCGGGCCGGAGGTCGATCTCACCTATCCGGTCGAGTGGCTTGGCGACGATCTGTCGCTGCTCGAAACGCTGCCGAAGTCGGCCGCCGACGCGTTCAAGGACGCCGAGCGGCCGGCTGTGATCGTCGGCGGCGCGGCGCTGAAGGCGCCGGGCGGGCAGGCGGCGAGCCTCGCGCTGGCCAAGAGCCTGAATCTGATCCGCCCAGATACGGGACATGGTGCCTGGAACGGCTACAACGTGCTTCATACCGCGGCGGCGCGGACCGGCGGGCTGATGCTGGGCTGGGCACAGCCCGGCGGCATGGCGGCGCTGGCCGAGGCGGCACCGAAGCTGCTCTTCCTGCTCGGCGCCGACGAGATGGACGCCGCGCCGTTCGAGAAGAGCTTCAAAATCTATCTCGGCCATCATGGCGACAGGGGCGCGCATGCCGCCGATGTGATCCTGCCTGCCGCCGCCTACACCGAGAAGCACGGCATCCACGTCAACCTCGAGGGCCGCGTCCAGTATAGCGAGAAGGCGGTCGATCCGCCCGGCGACGCCCGCGAGGACTGGTCGATCCTGCGCGCGCTCTCCGACGTGCTCGGCAAGAAGCTGCCCTTCGACAGCTTCGGTGAGCTGCGCGCGCGCTTGTTCGCCGATCATCCCGAATTTGCGGCGCCCGGCCTCGCCGCCTTCGACTGGGCGCCGCCGAAACTCAAAACTGAGAAGATCGAGAAGGGGACGCAGCTCGCCTACCCGATCCGCGATTTTTACCTCACCAACCCGATCGCCCGCTCCTCGCCGACGCTCCAGCGCTGCTCGGCGGAGATCCTGCATGGCCAGGCTTTTGCGGAGGCGGCGGAATGACGGCGTGGTTCCAGGCGCAGTTCGGCGCCGGCTTCGGCTGGTTCGTCGCCACCCTTCTCCTCATCCTGCTGATCGCGCTGCCGCTGATGCTCGCGGTGGCGATGATCATCTATGCCGACCGCAAGATCTGGGCGGCAATGGCGCTGCGGCGCGGGCCGAACGTGGTCGGGCCGTTCGGGCTGCTGCAGAGCTTCGCCGACGGGCTCAAGGTCTTCCTCAAGGAGACGATCATCCCGACCGCGGCCAATCGCGGCCTCTTCCTGATCGCGCCGATCATCACCTTCACGGTAGCCTTGCTCGCCTGGGCCGTGATCCCCTTCGGCCACGGCCCGGACGGCGCGCCGCTCGTGCTCGCCAACATCAATGTCGGTCTGCTCTACCTCCTCGCCATCTCCTCGCTCGGTGTCTACGGAATCATCATCGCCGGCTGGGCGTCAAACTCAAAATATCCGTTTTACAGTGCGTTGCGCGCTGCTGCTCAGATGGTGTCCTATGAGGTCTCGATCGGCTTCGTGCTGATCCCGGTGGTGCTCTGGGCCGGCAGCTTCAACCTCTACGAGATGGTCGTCGCGCAGCAGGCCCACGTGCTCGGCTTCCTCAACGGCTTCGGCTTCAACCCGCTGCTGTTCCCGCTCGCCGTGATCTTCCTGATCTCCGCCATGGCCGAGACCGCTCGCGCGCCGTTCGATCTCACCGAGGCGGAGAGCGAGCTCGTCGCCGGCTACCAGACCGAATACAGCTCGATGAGCTTCGCGCTCTTCTGGCTCGGCGAATATGGCAACGTCCTGCTCATGTGCGCCATGAACGCGATCCTCTTCTGGGGCGGCTGGCTACCCCCGGTCGATTGGGCGCCGCTCTACCTGGTCCCGGGCATAATCTGGTTTTTCCTCAAGATCTTCATCTTCTTCTTCATCTTCTCCTGGGTGAAGGCCACCGTCCCGCGCTTCCGCTACGACCAGCTGATGCGCCTCGGCTGGAAGATCTTCCTGCCCATCTCCCTGATCTGGGTCTTCCTGGTCTCCGGCTATCTGATGCTCCAACGCGACGGAATGCTGCCATGGTCGTTTTGACGCTAGCCGCGATGGGCGGCGCAGCCTTGCAAGCACCCTTGCAGCGTCCCGACCGACCGGATGTCTTTGCGTGCTCGTTCGTTCGCAGCGCCAATGACGAACCGGGTAGCGTCGTTGACTTGAGAGTCGAACGGCGATCAGACGCTGCAGGCGAGCGGTGGCGATTGGACTGGGCGGAGGGGCGGTCTGCTGAGGCCCGGCCGTTTGAAGCTGAATTTGGCAGCGTCGGCGGATCTTCCGGAATCGAGTGGACCGAGAACGGCGAAACCAAGCGCGCCTACATATCCTACAGCGATATCTCGCTACCCAATGGTCAAATCGCGATGTTCTTGAGTTTGGACCGGCCGTCCCTTTGGCAGCCACCTGGCTATGTGTGTCAGACGGCCGCGTTGGAAGAGAACAGGCAATGAGTATCGCCCATTATATCAAGACCTTCACGCTGTGGGAGTTCGTCAAGGCGCATGCCCTGACGCTGAAATACTTCTTCAAGCCCAAGGCGACGATCAACTACCCCTACGAGAAGAACCCGATCTCACCCCGCTTCCGGGGCGAGCATGCGCTGCGGCGCTATCCGAACGGCGAGGAGCGCTGCATCGCCTGCAAGCTTTGCGAGGCGGTGTGCCCGGCGCTGGCGATCACGATCGAGGCCGAGCCGCGCGAGGACGGCAGCCGCCGCACCACCCGCTACGACATCGACCTGACCAAGTGCATCTATTGCGGGCTGTGCGCCGAGGCGTGCCCGGTCGATGCGATCGTCGAGGGGCCGAACATGGATTTCGCGACGGAAACGCGGGAGGAACTGATCTACGACAAGGCGAAGCTGCTCGACAATGGCGACCGATGGGAGCGCGCGATCGCCGCGAACCTTGCCGCCGATGCGCCCTACCGGTAGGCGGCCCATGCAGATTCGCACCTCTTCGAACAGGGTCATGATCCACCATACCGTCATCCCGGCGAAGGCCGGGATCTCAGGACAAGAAGCCACGGACTTTCTCCATGAGACCCCGGCCTGCGCCGGGGTGACGATTGGGGTTCGCGCGTGATCCCCGTCCTGGTCTTCTACCTCTTCGCGACGCTCGTCATCGCCTCCGGCGTGATGACGATCGCGTCGCGCAACCCGGTCCATTCGGTGCTCTGGCTGATCCTCGCCTTCTTCAACGCGGCGGGGCTGTTTCTGCTGCTCGGGGCCGAGTTCCTCGCCTTCCTCCTGATCATCGTCTACGTCGGCGCGGTCGCGGTGCTCTTCCTGTTCGTCGTGATGATGCTCGACGTGGATTTCGCGACCCTGCGCTCCGGCTTCGCGCGCTACTGGCCGCTTGGCGTCGGCCTCGCCGGCGTGCTGCTCGTCGAGATGCTCGCGGCGTTGATGGCTCATAATGCGGGGGGAATCGCGCTCGACGGCGGGGCGGCGCCGGGCGCTCCGGCCCAGTCCAACATCGTCGCGATGGGCGAGCTGCTTTACACGCGCTACCTCTTCATCTTCGAGGCGGCGGGGCTCGTCCTCCTCGTCGCGATGGTCGGCGCGATCGTGCTGACCCGGCGCAAGCGCTCGGACGTCCGCCCGCAGAACGTCTCGCGCCAGGTCCGCCGCCGCCCGCAGGACGCGGTGGTCAACATGCAGCCGCCGGTGGGGCAGGGAGTGGAGCTGTGATCGCACACCGTCATGCCAGCGAAGGCTGGCATCTCAGGACAAAAGGTCACGGCGTGTCTCCACGAGACCCCGGCCTTCGCCGGGGTGACGCCCTGTGGGGGGCGTCATGATCGGCCTTCACCATTATCTCGCCGTCGGCGCGATCCTGTTCGTGCTCGGCGTGTTCGGCATCTTCCTCAATCGCAAGAACGTCATCGTCATCCTGATGGCGATCGAGCTCATCCTGCTCAGCGTGAACATCAATCTCGTCGCCTTTTCCGCCTTCCTGGGCGACATGGTCGGGCAGGTCTTCGCGATGTTCGTGCTGACCGTGGCGGCGGCCGAGGCGGCGATCGGCCTCGCCATCCTCGTCATCTATTTCCGCAACCGCGGCACGATCGCGGTCGACGACATCAACCAGATGCGGGGCTGAGGATGAACGCCGTCACCGCGATCGTCTTCCTGCCCTTGCTGGCGGCCATCGTCGCCGGGCTGGGCAACCGCCTACTCGGCAATTTCGCCGCCAAGCTGATCACGACCGGCGCGCTGTTCGCGGCGATGTTCCTCTCCTGGCCGATCTTCCTCGGCTTCATCGCGGGGACGGAGCAGAGCGCGCTCTACCCGGTGCTCGAGTGGATTCATTCCGGCGACCTAAGCGTCGACTGGGCGCTTCGGGTCGACGCGCTCACCGCGGTGATGCTGGTGGTGGTGACGAGCGTCTCGGCGCTCGTCCACCTCTATTCCTGGGGCTATATGGCGGAGGACGACAGCCAGCCGCGCTTCTTCGCCTACTTGTCGCTCTTCACCTTCGCGATGCTGATGCTGGTGACGGCGGACAACCTGGTCCAGATGTTCTTCGGCTGGGAGGGCGTCGGTCTCGCCTCCTACCTGCTGATCGGCTTTTGGTACCACAAGCCGAGCGCGAACGCGGCGGCGATGAAGGCGTTCATCGTCAACCGCGTCGGCGATTTCGGCTTCAGCTTGGGCATATTTGCCGCCTTCCTCGTCTTCGGGACGATCTCGATCCCGGAAATCCTCGCCGCCGCGCCGAACATGCAGGGCTCGACGATCGGCTTCCTGGGAGCGCGGGTGGATACGCTGACCCTGATCTGTATCCTTCTCTTCATCGGCGCGATGGGCAAATCGGCGCAGCTCGGCCTCCACACCTGGCTGCCCGACGCGATGGAGGGCCCGACCCCGGTCTCGGCCCTGATCCACGCCGCGACGATGGTCACCGCCGGCGTGTTCATGGTCTGCCGCCTCTCGCCGTTGTTCGAGCAGAGCGAGACCGCGCTCGCCGTCGTCACCGTGGTCGGCGCCGCCACCGCGCTCTTCGCCGCCACGGTCGGCACGGTGCAGAACGACATCAAGCGGGTGATCGCCTATTCGACCTGCTCGCAATTGGGCTACATGTTCTTCGCCGCGGGCGTCGGCGCCTATGGCGCGGCGATGTTCCACCTCTTCACCCATGCCGCGTTCAAAGCCTTGCTCTTCCTCGGCGCGGGCAGCGTGATCCACGCCATGCACCACGAGCAGGACATGCGCTTTTACGGCGGCCTCAGGAAGGAGATCCCCTTCACCTTCTGGGCGATGGTCGCCGGCACGCTCGCCATCACCGGCGTCGGCATCATCCAGGTGACCGGGTTGCCCGCTTTGGGCTTCGCCGGCTTTTTCTCGAAGGACGCGATTATCGAGAGCGCTTTTGCGAGCGGCGCGTCGTTCGGCGGCTTCGCCTTCTTAGTCGGTGTGTTCGCGGCGCTGCTGACCAGTTTCTATTCGTGGCGGCTCATCTTCCTGACCTTCTTCGGCAAGCCGCGGTGGGCGAGCTCGGAGCATATCCAGCACGCCCTTCATGGGCATCACGACCGGCCCGACGAGGAGCACGGCGACAGCTCGCATGCCGATGTGCCCGTGGCCGAAGGCACCGGCGGCTATCGTCCGCACGAAAGTCCGTGGACCATCCTCGTCCCGCTGGTCCTGCTCTCGCTCGGCGCGATTCTGGCCGGCCAGCTCTTCCATCACGCCTTAATCGAGGCGGAGGAAGGCGCGCATTTCTGGGGCGCGAGCATCGCCTTCGACGCGCATCTGATGCACGCCATCCACGAGGTCCCGCTCTGGGTGAAGCTGGCGCCGGCGGCGGTGATGCTGCTCGGCCTGTTCATCGCCTGGAACGCCTATATCCGCGATCCCTCGATCCCGCGCCGCTTCGTCGGCCAGTTCGGGCTGCTCCACGCGTTCCTGCTCAACAAATGGTATTTCGACGAGCTCTACGACGTCCTGTTCGTGCGGCCCTCGATCTGGCTCGGACGGGTGCTGTGGAAGCGCGGCGACGAGGGCATGATCGACCGCTTCGGGCCGGACGGCGCCGCCGCGGCCGTGGTCGCCGGTACCCGCCTCACCGCGCGCATCCAGACCGGCTATCTCTATACCTATGCGCTGGTGATGCTGCTCGGTGTCGCCGCCGCCACGACCTGGGTGATGGCGCGGTGAGCATGAGCGCCTTCCCGATCCTCTCGGCGATCCTTGCGCTGCCCTTGCTCGGCGCGGTCGGCTGCCTCGTCGGCAACGCCAAGGCGGCGCGCTGGATCGCGCTGGCGACGACGCTCGCCACGCTCGCGCTCTGCATCGGGCTGTGGGCGACCTACCGGATCGGAGGACCGCAATGGCAGTTCGTCGAGCGCGCCGATCTCTTCGGCTCGTTCCAGTGGGCGCTCGGCATCGACGGCATCGCGCTGATGCTGATCATCCTCACCGCCTTCCTGATGCCGATCTGCATCGCCGCCTCCTGGGAAGCGATCGAGAGGCGCGTGCCCGAATATCTGGCGTGCTTCCTGTTCATGGAGACGCTGATGCTCGGCGTGTTCATGGCGCAGGACCTGTTCCTCTTCTACATCATGTTCGAGGCGGGCCTGATCCCGATGTACCTGATCATCGGCATCTGGGGCGGGAAGGACCGCATCTACGCGGCCTATAAATTCTTCCTCTACACTTTGCTCGGCTCGGTGCTGATGCTGGTCGCCATGCTGTGGATGGTGAACCATGCCGGCACGACCTCGATTCCCGCGCTCATGAACACCGATTTTCCGCCGGAGGCGCAGACCTGGCTCTGGCTCGCTTTCTTCGCCAGCTTCGCGGTGAAGATGCCGATGTGGCCGGTTCACACCTGGCTGCCGGACGCGCACGTCCAGGCGCCGACCGCGGGCTCGGTGATCCTCGCCGGCGTGCTCCTCAAGATGGGCGGCTACGGCTTCATCCGCTTCAGTCTGCCGATGTTCCCGGAGGCGTCGGCGCAGCTGATCTGGATCATCTTCGGTCTGTCGATGGTCGCTGTGGTCTACACCAGCCTCGTCGCGCTCGTGCAGCAGGACATGAAGAAGCTGATCGCCTATTCAAGCGTCGCGCACATGGCGTTCGTGACGATCGGCCTGTTCGCGTTCAACCGGCAGGGGATCGAGGGCGGGCTGGTCGTCATGCTCTCCCACGGCCTCGTCTCGGGCGCGCTCTTCCTCTGCGTCGGCGTCGTCTACGACCGGCTGCACAGCCGCGACATCGATCGCTACGGCGGCCTGTCGAACAACATGCCGGGCTATGCCTTGCTGTTCATGCTCTTCACCATGGCCTCGGTCGGCCTGCCCGGGACCTCAGGCTTCGTCGGCGAATTCCTCGCCTTGGTCGGCGCCTATGAGGCGAACTCCTGGGTCGCGGCGGTGGCGACGACCGGCATCATCCTCGGCGCCGCCTATATGCTCTGGCTCTACTGGCGCATCGCCTTCGGCGCGGCGCGTACGGCCGAGGCGGCCACCTTGCCGGATCTGAGCAAGCGCGAATGGGCGCTGATGGCGCCGATCGCCGCGGCGGTACTCTGGATGGGCGTCTATCCCGAGAGCTTCATCGCGCCGATGCGCGGCGACGTCGGTGTCCTGCTCGCGCGGGTCGCCCGCGCCGACCCGCCCGGCGACGCGCGGCTCACCGCCGGTCGCCCGGCCCCTGCGGCTGACGCTCATGGCGTGCCGTCTGCCGCCGAAACCCACGCGCCGGAGGGCGGCCACTGATGGGCCAAGACTTCATCCTGATCCTCCCCGAGGCGATCCTCAGCCTCGGCGCGCTCGCCCTAATGATGGCGGCGGCCTGGGGCGGCGACCGCTCGGCGGCGGTGCTGACCTGGCTCGCGGTGCTCACGATCGCGCTCGCCTCCGCTTTCATGCCCGGCCTCGCCGATCAGGGCGGCAGCGCCTTCGGCGGCCTCTTCGTCGCCGACCGCTTCGCCGCATTCTCCAAGATCGTCATCTATGTCGGCGCCGCCATCGCCCTGTTCGCGGCGATGAGCTGGTTCGGCCGCGACCGGGATTATCGCGCCGAATATCCGGTGCTGATCCTCTTCGCTGTGGTCGGCATGGGGTTGATGGTCAGCGCCACCGACATGCTCACCCTC
>NZ_JBQTJC010000240.1:0-7977 GCF_052387495.1 Sphingosinicella sp.
GCACGACCTTGATCCGCGCCAGCAGCTCGCGCGGGGAAAACGGCTTGGTGACATAATCGTCGGCGCCGATCTCGAGCCCGACGATGCGGTCGGTCTCCTCAGCGCGCGCGGTGAGCAGGATGACCGGGATCTCGCTTGTCGCGCGGATGAAGGAGGTGAGCGCGAGCCCGTCCTCGCCCGGCATCATGATATCGAGCAGGACGAGGTCGATCGCGTAAGCGGACAGCATCTGCCGCGCCGCCGCGGCGTTCTCGGCCTTGGTGACGCGCACGCCGTTGCGCGAGAGATAGGTCGCGAGCGGATCGCGAATGTCGCGCTCGTCGTCGACGAGCAGGATGTGCGGCTCCTTCGCCATGGCGCGGCTTGTAGGGCGGCGCGGCGGACCTGCGCCAGCCTTAGAATGTCGCCGATTGTCGCCAATTGTGTCGCTCAGCATGAGGCCGCATAACGTCTGCCATGACGGGGGCCGCCGAGAGCGCCAGGGGGGCATTGTCGCGCGGCGACCTGATCGGCGCCTATGACGCGACCGTCGCCGCGATCGCCGAGGGTGATGATTCCCCCGCGATTCGCCACCTCCAGGTGCTGGCGCTGGCGCGGATGGGCGACACGGATCGGGCGATGGAATTGTTCGCCGCCTCCGGGCTCGACGCCTCGCCCGATCCGCACGAACGCGCGGTCGGCGCGCGGCTGCTCAAGGACAAAGCGCTCTCGCTCCCGCCCGGCGCGGCGAGCGCGGCCGCCTTAGCCGGCGCGTTCGACGCCTATCACGCCATCTACGCCGCCAGCGGCGACGCCTTTCCCGGCATCAACGCCGCGACCCTCGCTTTGCTCGCCGGTGATACGGCTCGGGCACACGTGCTGGCCGAAGCGCTACTCGCCGATCCCGCGGTGGCAGCGGCGGCCAATTATTACGACGCGGCGACCAAGGCCGAGGCCCTGCTGATTCTCGGCCGGACCGGGGAGGTCACCGCCGCGCTCGCCGCGCCGCCGGTGCGCGAAAGCCGGGACTACGGCGCGCGCTGCTCGACCCTGCGGCAATTGGCCATGATCGCCGCGCATCTCGGTCTGGACTCGGAGGCGCTGCTGGCGCCGCTCGCCCCGCCGCGCGTCGCTCATTTCTGCGGGCATATCTTCGTCGCCGACGCGGAGGCGGAGTCGCGCCTCCGCGCCGCGATCGATGCGGTGATCGAGGCCGAGACGGTCGGCTTCGCCTACGGCGCGCTCGCCGCCGGCGCCGACATTCTCTTTGCCGAGGCGTTGCTCGCGCGCGGCGCAGAGCTGCACCTCGTCCTGCCCTTCGCCGAGGAGGATTTCCTTGCCCAGTCGGTGCGCCCCGCCGGCGAGCCCTGGCTGGCGCGCTACGCGGCGTGTCGTGACCGGGCGGCGACCCTCACCTTCGCCGGCGAGATGGAGTTTTTCGGCGACGGCGCGCAATATGGCTATGGCAGCCGCATGGCGATGGGCCTCGCCCGGCTGCGCGCCGAGCATCTCGCCGCCGAGGCAGTGCAGCTCGCGATCTGGGACGGCAAGGCCGCGAACGGCGATGCCGGCACGGGCATTGACGTCGCGGCTTGGCGCGACGGCGCCGGCCGCACCGTCGCGATCGAGCCCGGCCAGGTCGAGCGCGGCCTCACCCGGCCCGAGCCGCGCGTCCGCAGCGCCTACGACCGTGCGCTGGCGGCGATCCTGTTCACCGATTTCGCCGGCTTCTCGACCCTCAGCGAGACCGCGCTCCCCGCCTTCTGGGACGGGGTCATGCACCGCGTCGCCGAGGTGCTCGATCGCCATGGCGACGAGGTCGCCTGCCGCAACAGCTGGGGCGACGCGCTCTATGCCGTGATGCAGAGCGCCACGGGGGCCGCCGAGATCGCGCTCGAGCTGCAGGACGCGCTCGCCCGCTTCGACTATGCGACGCTCGGCCTCGACGGCGCCGGGGGCATGCGTATCGGCGTCCATTACGGCCCGGCCTACCGCACGATCGACCGCATCACAGGCCGCACCACCTTCTACGGCACCGAAGTCTCCAAGGCCGCCCGGATCGAGCCGGTGACGCCGCCCGGCGCGGTCTTCGTCACCGAGCCCTTCGCCGCGATCCTCGCGCTGGAAGCGGGAAGCCGCTTCACCAGCCGCTATGTGGGTCGCATCCCCCTCGCCAAAAAATATGGCGACTATCCGATGTACCGGCTGACCCGCGCGGATTGAGCTAGCGCGCGCTCTCCACGCGCCACTTGCGGCCGGCGCCGCGCCGCATCGGAGCGCCGCAGTAGCGGCAGACGCTCACCACCCCGGTTTCGGTGGAGCGGGCGTGCGACTTCGATCGGCGATGACGCCCGAAATAGCACAGCAGCCGCCGCAGTCGCCTGGCGATCATGTTCCGACCTCGCAACGAACTTGATTGCCCGAAATTCGAGCGGGGACAAGCGATCAGATTGGTGCCGAACAGCTAGCTTCGAGATTGCGAGCCCATTGCGCCTGGCCCTCGGGCGACAGGTGAATGCCGTCCGTCGTCATGGCGCGGGAGAGGGGAGGCACGACGCGGGCACCCCTCTCCGCCGCAATCTCCACGATGCGCCGGTTGAGCTCGGCGATCGTCCGGTCCGAAACCGGCCGCTCGGTGATCCGCATATGATCGACCGGTGAAAGCGAGACCAATACGACATTCTCGGCCAGGCCGACGACGCGCCGATAGTCCCGTTCCCATGCCTCGGGGTCTGCGTTTCGCCTGGCGTCCACGATCCCCAGCGAGACGACCAGCAGGGAGGGCGACAGCTCGGCGACGAGATCGGGGGCGATCCCGGTCCATTCCCGGAGGCCGGTGCCGCCGATCGCGCCGTTGAACAGGCGAAGGCCGCAAAGGCTCGCCTCATCATGCGCCGCCGCGATGCTGTCGCCGATGAGCAGTGCCTGCCCGTCGGGAAAGCTCCGCGCCTCGGCCATCACCCGGCCCCCTTCGCTCGAGCAACCGGCCAGGAGGAGCAGGAAGATAAGAAATCGCACCGCGCGGCCCAATGCGAGGAAAAAGCTGGTGAGCCCTGCTGGATTCGAACCAGCGACCTACTGATTAAAAGTCAGTTGCTCTACCGACTGAGCTAAGGGCCCGTGTGCTTCGGTCACCTATGCGCGGGGGCTGGGCGGGTCAACCGCGCGAGCAGCTGGCGGACGGTCGCGCCGGTTAGCGGATCGCGCCAGCCGGGGGCGATCTGCGCGAGCGGGACGAGCACGAAATCCCGCTCACGATAATGCGGATGGGGGATAATCGGTCCCGGACCGCCCCAGGCGCCTTCGGACCAGAGGATGATGTCGAGATCGAGCACGCGCGCGCCCCAGCGCCTGCCGCGCCGGCGGCCGAAGTCGCGCTCGATCCTTTTCAGCGCGTCGAGTAGCGCGTCGGGGGCGAGATCGGTCGCGAGGATCGCCACGGCATTGGCAAAGCTGCGCCCGGCGGGGCCGAGCGCGGGGGTGGCACGTATCCCGGACGCCGCGTCGATGCGGCCAAGCTCGCTCAACCCGGCGATCGCCGCGCGCACCACGCCTTTCGGCGCGCCGTGGCGGCCGTGGCGGCGGTTCGAGCCCAAAGCGATAGCGTAGCTTGTCTCGGCCATACGCCAGCGCCTAGACGCTCGCGATGCCGCCCGAAAGCCCGCTCCCCGAGGTCGAAGCGCCGCGCGATTGCCCGCTCTGTCCGCGGCTGGTCGCCTTTCGCGAGGAGCTGCGCATCGCCCACCCGGACTGGTGGAACGCGCCGGTCCCCGCCTTCGGCGATCGCGACGCCTGGTTGGGTCTGGTCGGCCTGGCGCCGGGCATGTGGGGCGCCAACCGCACCGGCCGTCCCTTCACCGGCGACCATGCCGGGCATCTGCTCTATCGGACATTGCTCAAGTTCGGCCTCGCCGAAGGCGCCTATGAGGAGCGGCCCGACGACAGCCTGCGCCTCAACGGCTGCATCATCCTCAATTCGGTCAAATGCCTGCCGCCGCGGAACAAGCCGCTCCCCGCCGAGGTCGCCACCTGCCGCCGCTATTACGAAGCGGCGATGGCCGTGCTGCCGAACCTTCGCGTGCTCGTCGCCTTGGGCCGCATAGCGCACGACAATGCGGTTCGCGTCGCGGGCGGTCGCCTCGCCGATTTCCCCTTCGCCCATCTCGCCGAGCACGCGCTGCCCGACGGCCGCATCCTGATCGATAGCTACCATTGCTCCCGCTACAACCAGAACACCGGGCGCCTGACCGACGCGATGTTCGAGGCGGTGTTCGCGCGGGCGCTCGAGCTCAGATGTCCTCGGTGAGCCGCCGATAAAGATCCGGCCGCCGGTCGCGGAAAAAGCCGAAGGCGGCGCGGTGGGCGCGGGCCGCGTCCAGGTCCAGCGTCGCGGTGAGCGCGCCGGTCTCCTCGGCGCCGAATTCGGCGAGGATGTCGCCGCGCTCGTCGCAGATGAAGCTGTGGCCGTAGAAGCGCTGGCCGTTCTCCGTACCGACGCGGTTGGCGGCGACCACCGGGACGACGTTCGAGACGGCGTGGCCGATCATCGCCCGCCGCCACAGCCGCGAGGTGTCGAGATCAGGGTCGTGCGGCTCGGTGCCGATCGCGGTCGGATAGAGCAGGATCTCGGCCCCCATCAGCATCAGACTCCGCGCTGTTTCCGGATACCATTGATCCCAGCAGACCGCGGGCCCGAGCGTGCCATAGGGCGTGTCCCACACCTTGAAGCCGGTATTGCCGGGGCGGAAATAGAATTTCTCCGAATAGCCGGGGCCGTCCGGGATATGGCTCTTGCGGTAGACGCCCATCACCTCGCCATGATCGTCGATCATTGCGAGGCTATTATAATGATGATGACCCTCGGCCTCGAAGAAGCTGGTCGGGATATAGACCTGAAGCTCCGCCGCGAGCTGCCGCATCGCCAGCACGGCGGGGTGTGTGCCGACTGGCATGGCGCGGGCGAAATGCGCCTCGTCCTGCGTGCGGCAGAAATAATGTCCCTCGAACAGCTCCGGCGGGAGAATTACCTTCGCGCCCTGGCCGGCCGCCTCGCGGACGAGCGCGGAAACGTTGCGGATATTCTCGTCGACGTCGTCCGAGAAGGCGAGCTGGAGCGCGGCGACCGTCAGTTGGCTCACTTCGGCACCTGCTGGGTGATGCAGTGGAAGCTGCCGCCGCCGGTCAGGATATGGTCGGCGCGCAGGCCGCTCACCTCCCGGCCCGGGAACAGCTCGGCGACCATCTCGACCGCTGCTTCGTCGTTCGGCGCGTCGTAGAGCGGGACGACCACCGCCGCATTGCCGATGTAGAAGTTCATGTAGGACGCGGGGACGATCCGGCCGCCGCGCTCGACCCGGCCGGGCGAGGGCAGGGGCGCGACCGCGAGGCCGAACGCCTCGGCCCGGTAGCGCGCGTCGGCATAGATGAGGCTATTGGGATCGTCGCTGCCGGCGGAGACGGGGATGGCGAGCCGCCCCTCGGCCACGAAGCGGGCGAGATTGTCGATATGGCCGTCGGTATGGTCATTGAACAGCCCGTCGCCGAGCCAGAGCAGCCGTTCGATGCCGAGCTGATCGCGCAGCCGCGCCTCGATCTCGGCGCGGTCGAGCCCGGGATTGCGGTTCGGATTGAGCAGGCATTGCTCGGTGGTGACCGCGAGGCCGCTTCCGTCGACCTCGATCGCGCCGCCCTCCAGCACCCAGTCGTATTGCGCCGACTCCAGCCCGAGCGATCGCGCGAGGCCGAGCCCGACCGTCTCGTCGCCCGGCAGCTCGTATTTCCCGCCCCAGCCGTTGAAGCGGAAGCGCGCGGCGGCGCGACCGCCATTCTTCAGGATCAGTGGCCCGGTGTCGCGAAGCCAGATGTCGCCGAACTTCTCCTCGACGACCGTCGCGAACGGCGCCGCACGCCGCGCGGCCTCCGCCGCTTCCGCATCGGCGGCGATGAGACGCACCTCCTCGCCCTTGCCGTCCGCCCAGACCCGCCGCGCGAACTCCGCGACCTCGGCGCGTGCCGGCTCCAGATCATCCTCCCACAGTTCCGCATGGCTCGGAAAGCCGATCCAGACGAATTCGTGCGGCGCCCATTCGGGCGGCTGGCGCGCGGCCATGCGGCCTAGCGCCCCGCGCGCGAGCGGTCGCGGATGGCGCGGAATTCGTCGCCCTCGTTCCAGTTGGGCCAGGCGGTGCTGTTCGCCAGCTCGCGGCCGATATTATAGAAGATCCGCAGCTCGCGCATCGCGCCCGCCCAGTCCCAATTGGGATCATATTCGTCGGCTGGCCCGTGATAGCGGTTCGCGCGATATTCGGCCGACCAGGCGTCGCCCGCCGCCCGCCCGCCGACGACGAGGTCGGGTCCGAGTTTGGCGTAGATCATCGGCACGCCCTGCTTGGCGAGGCTGAAATGGTCGGAGCGGTAATAATAGCCCGCCTGCGGCGCCGGCTCGGGCGTCAGGGTCAGGCTTTCCGCCGCAACCGCCCGCTGCAGATAGGCATCGAGCTCGGACTTGCCGGCGCCGACCGCGTAGAAATCGCGCGCGTCGCCGTGCATGGTCAGGCTGTCGATGTTGAGCCCGCCCACGGTCTGCGCGAGCGGATAGATCGGGTTGGCGGCGTAATACGCGGAGCCGAGCAAGCCCGATTCCTCGGCGGTCACCGCGAGAAAGACCTGCGAGCGCTCGGTCCGCCCGGCGCGTGCCTGCGCCTCGGCGAGCGCGACGAGCGCGGCGGTGCCGCTCGCATTGTCGACGGCGCCGTTGCAGATACGGTCCTCGCCCTCCTCGCGGCAGATGCCGAGATGGTCCCAGTGCGCGGTGTAGAGGACATATTCGTCCGGCCGGCTCGTTCCCCGCAGGACGCCCACCACGTTGCGCGAGGCGAAGCGGCGGATCGATTGGTCGAAGCCAACCGAGGCGCGCAGGTTCAAGGGCACGGCGCGGAAGCCCGGCTGCGCCGCGGCGCGGGTCAGCGCGTCGAGATCCTGGCCGGCGGCGGCGAACAGCCGGCGCGCGGCGTCGTTGGTCAGCCAGCCGTTCATCGCGGTCTGGCTGGCGCCGTTGTCGGGCGTCTGCATGTAGGGCTGCGGCCCGGTCCAGCTGTTCTCGACGACGTTCCAGCCGTAGGAGGCGGGGGCGCTGTCGTGGACGATCAGGACCGCCGCGCCGCCCTGCCGCGCCGCCTCCTCATATTTGTAGGTCCAGCGGCCGTAATAGGTCATCGCCCGGCCGTTGAACGTGCCTTCGAGCCCGGAGGCGTTCCAGTCGGGATCGTTGACGAGGATGACGACGGTGCGGCCGCGCACGTCGACCCCCTCATAATCGTTCCAGCCGCGCTCGGGGGCGTTGATCCCGTAGCCGACGAAGACCAGTTCGCTGTCCCGCACGTCGATCCGCGGCTGGGCCCGATAGGAGGCGCCGACGAAATCGGTGCGATAGGCGAAGCTGAGATTTTCGCGGCCGCCAGTCATCTGAAGCCGCGGCGATCCCTGCATCGTGATCTCGACCAGCGGCACGTCCTGATACCAGCTGCCGTTGTTGCCCGGCTGCAGCCCAACCCGCGCGAACTCGCGCGCCAGCGCCTCGACGGTGCGCGTCTCGCCCTCGGTTCCGGGCGCCCGCCCCTGGAACGCGTCGGACGACAATTCCTGCGTCACCCGCTGCAGCGTCTCCAGTGAGATTTGCGAGGTCGCATCGGAAGTGGAGGCGGTGGTGGCGCAGCCCGCCAATGCGGCCGCCGCGAAAGCCAGGATCAGACGCATGTTTCGCTCCTTCAAGCCGCCCCGCCGCGCGCTTCTGGCAGCAAGGCGCGGCTTTCGCAACCTTGCCTCCGGGCCGGTTTCCGCTATGTACCACTTGGGGCAAGCGCCTGAAATCGAGTGTCAATTACAATGGTCGGCCACTGACAACGCCGGCTCGTCGGCGCTAAGAATTACCCTATTTCGTTGGGGAATGAAATGATCGCAAGACCAGCAAGTCTCGGCATCGGGCTCGCAGCGTTGGCA
>NZ_JBQTJC010000241.1:0-4587 GCF_052387495.1 Sphingosinicella sp.
AATCTCTGCTGGAATCTCTATGCCCGCCAGATCGACCCGGCGACGGCGGCGCATATCCATCGCGGCGCCGCGGGCAGCGCGGGTCCGCCGGTGGTCACGCTGACCACACCGGACGCCGCCGGCCGCAGCCAGGGCTGCCAGATCGTCGATCTCATGCTCGCGCGCCAGATCAGCATGCGCGGGCATGATTTCTACGTGAACGTACACAATCCCGCCTTCCCAGCGGGCGCGATCCGCGGTCAGCTGCGCGGCGGCCGCGTCATTCGCCAGCGCCAGCCGCGGCCGACGGGCCAGAGCGGCCGCTAGCCTTCCGCTTCCTCGGTCTGGCCGGCGCCGGCTCGGGCCGTATGGGCTCGGCCGGAGCGGCGGCCTCCCGCAGCCCTTCCTCGAACCCTTCGAGGAAGCGGCGGAAGCCGTCGATCGCGGCGGCGCGGAACGCCTCGCCGAACTTGTCGGCGTCGATCCGCACCGACACGCCGCCGTCCAGATCCGGCCCGTCGTCGGCGAAGCGGACCCGCGCCCGGGCGCGTCTCGCGCCCGCCGCCGCGCCGATCGCGGCGGAGGCCAGCTCGCGCACCGCGGCATTGTTCACATCGCTGATCGCCTTGTTGGCGCGCTTGCGTACCTTCTTCGGGATTTTCACCCCGCCGACGCGCTTGGGAATCCTGACCTTGGGCATCCTCATTCTCCCTCGTGTATTATAATAGTAATACACGAGGGAGCATTCAAGCGGTCATTCGACGATGATCACGCCGTGCATGCCGAGCAAGCGCTGGACGAAGTTGTGGCTGCTCGCGGCATAGCGGCCGGGGGCGGGGACCAAAGCGATCGTGACCCGCTCGCCGGGGGCGAGGCGAAGGCCGCCGTCCGCGACCAGCCCGGCGTCCCTCCCGCGCACCCGCGCGGCGCGGAAGAAAGCGGGCGCCGAGAAGCTGTGGGTCGCCTGCCCCTGATTGACGAAGCGCAGCCGCACCGGCTCGCCGGCACGCAGCCGGATCACCTTGGGCTGATAGGCCCAGGGGCGAAGCAGCACGTCATATTCGGGCGCGGTGCGCCATTCGGGCGGTTGTGCGGAAGCCGGAACGGCGAGGACAAGCAGCGTGAGAGCAAAAAGCAGGCGGCGCATCGGACCTCCGGTTCCGTCGCGCGGCGGCAGGGGTCAAAAGCGCAACGGCTTGACCAGTTTTACGCCCGGCAGCGCCTTGAGTTCCGCGACCAGCCCGGCGCCGATATGGCCGTCGACCGAGACTAAAGCGACCGCCTCGCCGCCCGCGGCGCGGCGGCCGAGGTGGAAGGTGGCGATATTGACCTCCGCCTCGCCCAAGGCGGTGCCGAGCCGGCCGATGAAGCCGGGCCGGTCCTCGTTGACGAAATAGATCATCTCGCCGTCGAGCTCGGCCTCGATGCCGACGCCGAACATGTCGACGAGGCGCGGGCTGGCATTGCCGAACAGGGTGCCGGCGACCGAGCGCGGCCCGTCTGGCGTGTCGACGGTGAGGCGAAGCAGCGTGTGATAATCGCCCTCGCGGTCGTGGCGGATTTCCCTGAGGTCGAGGCCGCGTTCCCTCGCCAGGAAAGGCGCGTTGACCATGTTCACCGTGTCCGAATAGACCTTCATCAGCCCGGCGAGCACGGCGCCCGTGATCGGCTTCTGGTTGAGCTCGGCCGCCGCGCCCTCGACCTCGATCGCGACGCCCTGGATGCGATTGCCCTCGACTTGGCCGACGAGGCTGCCGAGCTTCTCGGCCAGCGCCATATAGGGGCGCAGCTTCGGCGCCTCCTCGGCGGTGAGCGAGGGCATGTTGAGCGCGTTGGCGACGCCGCCGCGGATCAGGAAATCGGACATCTGCTCGGCGATCTGGATCGCGACATTGACCTGCGCCTCGGTGGTCGAGGCGCCGAGATGCGGGGTCGCGACCAGCCCGGGCGCACCGAACAGCGGGTTCTCCTTCGCCGGCTCCTCGGTGAAGACGTCGAGCGCCGCGCCCGCGACATGGCCCGAATCCAGAGCCTCCCTGAGCGCCGCCTCGTCGATCAGGCCGCCGCGCGCGCAATTGACGATGCGCACGCCCTTCTTCGTCTTCGCCAGATTGGCGGCGGAGAGGATGTCGCGGGTCTGCTCGGTGAGCGGCGTGTGCAGGGTGATGAAGTCGGCGCGGGCGAGCAGCTCGTCGAGCTCGACCTTCTCGACGCCGAGGTCGAGCGCGCGCTCCGGCGTCAGGAAGGGATCGTAGGCGACCACCTTCATCCTGAGGCCGAGCGCGCGGTCGGCGACGATCGAGCCGATATTGCCGCAGCCGATCAGGCCCAGCGTCTTCGAGGTCAGTTCGACCCCCATGAAGCGGTTTTTCTCCCACTTGCCCGCCTGGGTCGAGGCGTCGGCTTGCGGCAGCTCCCGGGCGAGCGCGAACATCAAGGCGATGGCATGCTCGGCGGTGGTGATCGAATTGCCGAGCGGCGTGTTCATCACGACCACGCCGCGCGCCGTAGCGGCGGCGACATCGACATTGTCGACGCCGATCCCGGCCCGGCCGATTACCTTGAGGTTGGGCGCGGCGTCGAGCAGGGCGGCGGTGACCTTGGTCGCCGAGCGGATGGCGAGGCCGTCATAATCGCCGACAATCGCGGCCAGCTCGTCCTTGGAAAGGCCGGGCCTTTCGTCCACCTCGATCCCATTGGCGCGGAATATCTCCGCTGCCTTCGGGTCCATCGCATCGGAAATCAGCACTTTGGGCATTCTTTTCTCCGTCATCCCGGCGAAGGCCGGGATCTCGTCGGGTGAGGGGGTGCGTGCGCCATTTCTCGCTGAGGCCCCGGCGTTCGCCGGGGCGACGAGCTAACTCTCCGTCGCCTTATGGAAGGCCCAATCGAGCCAGGGGCCGAGCGCGATCACGTCATCGGTCTCGACGGTGGCGCCGCACCAGACGCGACGTCCCGGCGGCGCGTCGCGATAGCCGGCGACGTCATAGGCGGCGTCCTCCGCCTCCAGCAGCGAGTCGATCTTCTTGGCCAGCGCGCGCCTGGCCTCGGCGTCCATCCCGGCCACCGCCGCCTCGGCGAATTTGAGGCAGACGCTGGTGTTGCTTCGCGTCGCCGGATCGGCGGCGAGATGCTCGACCCAGTCCGTCGCCTCGACCCATTCGTCGAGCGCAGCGGCATTGGCGTCGGCGCGGGCGATGAGCGCGTGAAGGCCGCCCTGCAGCTCGGCCCATTCCAGCGCCCAGATATAATCCTCGACCGCGAGCATCGACGGTGTGTTGATCGTCTCGCCCCTGAAGATGCCCTCGATCAGTGCGCCGCTCTTGGTCAGGCGGAAGATCTTCGGCAGCGGCCAGCTTGGGGCGTGACTTTCGAGCCGCTCCACCGCGCGAGGCGAGAGGATCAGCATGCCGTGGCCGCCCTCGCCGCCCAGCACCTTCTGCCAGGAGTAGGTCGCGACATCGATCTTCTCCCACGGAAGATCGACGGCGAACGCCGCCGACGTCGCATCGCAAATGGTGAGCCCCTCGCGGTCCGCCGCGATCCACTCGCCGTCCGGCACGCGCACGCCCGAGGTGGTGCCGTTCCAGGTGAAGACGGCGTCGCTCGACGGATCGACCGCGCCAAGGTCCGGAAGCGCGCCATAATCGGCGCGCAGCACCGATGCCTCGAGCTTCAATTGCTTGACCACGTCGGTGACCCAGCCCTCGCCGAAGCTCTCCCAGGCGAGCAGGGTAACGGGCCGCGGCCCGAGCAGGCCCCAGAGCGCCATCTCGACCGCGCCGGTGTCGGAGGCCGGGACGATGCCGATCCGGTGGCCCGCGGGGAGGCGAAGCACGTGGCGGGTCAACTCGATCGCGTGGGCGAGCCGCGCCTTGCCGAGCTTGGAGCGGTGCGAGCGGCCGAGCGAGCCGGTGGCGAGCTTGGAGGCAGCCCAGCCCGGCGGCTTGGCGCAGGGGCCGGAGGAGAAATGGGGACGCGATGGCCGCGTCTCCGGCTTCGGAACAATCATCTCAACGTCTCTCCTTCCAGAGAGCGCGCGCCGCGTTGGGACGGCGTGGCCCGTCGATCCGGGTAGAGAGCGCCGCCGCCCGCCGCAAGCCATTCACGCTTCGACTCGTCTTTGTTGACCCAGGCGCCCGGCTGAATCACGATTCCGCCCGATGCGGCGGGGGATCATCTTGGCGTTGCTGGCGCTGGCCGCCTGCATCCCGCGGGGCGAGCCGCGCGGGCCGGCGCCGCGCACCGACGCGCCCGGCCGCGCCGACCGCAACGACCCCGCCACCCTGCAATGCCATCTCGATCTGGCGCGCGAGCGGATCGGCTTTCGGGTGCTGGCCGACCGCAGCTTCGGCGGCGGCTGCACGGCCCTGGGCGCTGTCCAGCTCACCGAGATCGGCACGCCGGTCACCAATCTCGGCGCGATGACCTGCCCGCTCGCGCGTCAGTTCGCGCGCGGGACGCGCGATACGGTGCAGCCGGCTGCGACGCGCCACCTGGGCGCGCCGGTGCGGCGGATCGAGACCTTCGGCAGCTATGCCTGCCGCGGCGTCAACGGCCAGGCGGGCGGGCGCCTCTCCGAACATGCCTTCGCCAACGCGGTCGACG
>NZ_JBQTJC010000242.1:0-10658 GCF_052387495.1 Sphingosinicella sp.
CGACGCCGCAGGTCGAGATCGGCCCGCCCGACGACATCCTGCTCGGCCAACTGATCGTCAAGATGCTCGGCGACCGCGGCATCGCGGCCCCGCCCGATCTCGCCGCCTATCTGGTTCCGCGGATCGAACGCAGCTATGTCTCCGTTCTGCAGGTCGTGGATCTCCTCGATCAGGTGACTCTGTCGCACCATCGCAGGATGACCGTCCCGCTCGCGAAGCGCGCGCTCGACGAGGCGGGTATGATCGGAAGGGCGAGACGAAGTGGCTGATCCGGCCGAGAGCGGAGCGATCCGCGCCGCCAACGATGCCGCCGCCGCGGCGGAGGGGCCGGCGCGTTATTTCAACCGCGAGCTTTCGTGGCTGGCCTTCAATCGGCGGGTGCTGGAGGAAGCGTGCAACGAGGCGCATCCCCTGCTCGAGCGGCTCCGCTTCCTCTCCATCTCGGGCAACAATCTCGACGAATTCTTCATGGTTCGCGTCGCCGGCCTCAAGGCGCAGCAATTGCTCGGCGTGGAGGAGCCGTCGAGCGACGGCCTTACCCCGAGCCAGCAGCTCGCCGCGATCGCCGCTGAGGCGGATGCGCTGACCGCGAGCCAGCAGGGCGTCTGGGCGGACCTGCGCGTCCTGCTGCGCGAGGCCGGCCTCGCCGTCGTCGGCGGCAGCGAGCTGACCGACGCCGAGGCGGAATGGCTCGACCGCCATTTCGGCGATCATATCTTCCCGGTCCTGACCCCGCAGGCGATCGATCCGGCGCACCCCTTTCCCTTCATCCCGAACAAGGGCTTCTCGCTGATCTTCGATCTGAAGCGGAAGTCGGACGGCGAGCCGATCCGCGAGCTGCTGATGGTCCCCTCGACGCTGCCGCGCTTCGTGCGCCTGCCCGGCGCGGCGGCACGCTACGTCGCGATCGAGAGCCTGATCCGCCGCCAGATCGCGACCCTCTTTCCGGGCTACGAATTGCTCGGCGGCGGCGCCTTTCGAGTCATCCGCGACAGCGACATCGAGATCGAGGAGGAGGCGGAGGACCTCGTCCGTTTCTTCCGCAGCGCGATCAAGCGGCGGCGGCGCGGCCGCGTCATCCGCCTCAAGCTGGCGGCGGACATGCCCGACGACCTCGTCGCCCTGGTCCGCGAAGGGGTCGACGCGAGCGAGGCACTGGTCTCCGAATCGACCGGCTTCCTCGGCATCGCCGACTTGGAGCTGCTCGTCGAGGAAGACCGGCCGGACCTCAAATTCCCGGCCTTCTCGCCCCGCTTTCCCGAGCGGATCCGCGAATATGACGGCGATTGCTTCGCCGCGATCCGTGCCAAGGACATCGTCGTCCACCACCCCTATGAGAGCTTCGAGGTCGTCCTCGCCTTCCTGCGCCAGGCGGCGGCGGACCCGGACGTGGTCGCGATCAAGCAGACCCTCTACCGCGCCGGCAAGCAATCGGCGGTGATCAATGCCCTCATCGCCGCCGCCGAGGCGGGCAAGTCGGTCACCGCCGTGGTCGAGCTAAAGGCCCGCTTCGACGAGGAGCAGAACCTGATGTGGGCGAGCGCGCTGGAGCGCGCCGGAGTCCAGGTCGTCTACGGCTTCATCGAGTGGAAGACCCACGCCAAGATGTCGATGGTCGTGCGCCGCGAGGAGGGGAGCTATCGCACTTATTGCCACCTCGGCACCGGCAATTATCACCCGGTCACCGCGCGCATCTACACGGACCTCAGCTTCTTCACCGCCGACCCGCGCGTCGGCCGCGACGTCGCCCACGTCTTCAACTACATCACCGGCTATATCGAGCCGCGCGACCTCGAGCTCGTCACCATGTCGCCGGCCAATCTGCGCGATCAGCTCACCGCTTTGATCGACCGCGAGATCGCCCATGCGAAGGCCGGGCGGCCCGGCGCGATCTGGGCGAAGATGAACTCGCTGGTCGACGCCGCGATCATCGACAAGCTCTACGAAGCGAGCGAGGCGGGGGTCGACGTCGATCTCATCATCCGCGGCATCTGCTGCCTGCGCCCCGGCGTTGCCGGCCTCAGCGAGAATATCAGCGTCAAATCGATCGTCGGCCGCTTCCTCGAGCACAGCCGGATCTGGTGCTTCGGCAATGGCGGCGAGCTGCCCAATCGCGAGGCCGACCTGTTCATCAGCTCGGCCGACTGGATGCCGCGCAATTTCGACCGGCGCGTCGAATATGCGCTGCCGATAGAGAACGACACCGTCCACGCCCAGATTCTCGATCAGGTGATGGTCGCCAACATCATCGACAACGAGCAGAGCTGGCGGCTGCGCGCCGACGGCAGCTATGAGCGGCTCCGTCCGGGCGTGGGCGAAAAGCCGTTCAACCTCCACCATTATTTCATGACCAATCCGTCGCTCTCGGGCCGCGGCGGGGCGCTGCGCGGCGCCCATCCGAAGAAGCTCCAGCTCCCCCGCGGCCCGCATTAAGGGCCCGGATACTGAGCATGTTCGCCGAGGCGCCGGTCGCGATCATCGACATCGGGTCGAACTCGGTCCGTCTCGTCGTCTATTCGGGCGCGACCCGGATTCCGTCGGTGATCTTCAACGAGAAGGTGATGGCCGGGCTGGGGCGGGAGATCGGCGAGACGGGCGTGCTCGGCGAGGAGAGCCAGGCCCGGGCGCTGGCCGCGCTCGAGCGCTTCCGGCTACTCACCGATCAGATGGGCGTCGTGCGCGCCCGCACCGTCGCGACGGCGGCAGTGCGCGAGGCCTCGAACGGCGCGGCCTTCCTGCGCCGGGTCCGCGCGCTCGGCCTGTCCCCGGAAATCCTCTCCGGGCGGGAGGAGGGGCGGATGGCCGGGCTCGGGGCGATCTCGGCCATCCCCGACGCGGACGGGCTGGTCGGCGATCTCGGCGGCGGCAGCCTCGAGCTGGTCGAGGTGTCGGGTGGACGGGTACGCCGCGCGGCCTCGCTGCCGCTCGGCGTGCTGCGCCTCGACGCGCTGGCCGGCCAGGGCGACGCCGCCTTCGCCAAAAAGATCCGCAAGGCGATCGGCGCGGCGGGTTTCGGCGGCGGCGCGGAAGGCCGGCCTTTCTATCTGGTCGGCGGCAGCTGGCGCGCCTTGGCCCGGCTCGACCTCGCGCTGACCGAGCACCCGCTCCCTGTGACCCACCAGCATGTCATATCGCCGGAGCGCCCAGCCGAGCTGCGCGGGGCGATCCGCAAGCTGGACAAGGAGATGATGCGCGAGATCGCCGCGATCTCGGTGTCGCGCATGCCGAGCCTGCCGCGCGCGACATCTTTGCTCGCGGCTTTGGTCGAAGCGCTGCGGCCACAGCGGCTCGTCGTATCGAGCTTCGGCATTCGCGAGGGCTTGCTCTACGACGCGCTCGCGCCGGCCACTCGCCGGCTGGATCCGCTTGTCGAGGCGGCGCGCGAGGCGGGAGCAGGGCTCGGCCGCTTCGCCCAGCATGGCGAGTTGCTCGATCGCTGGATCGCGCCGGTCTGCGACAACGGGCCGGGCGAGGCTCGGCTCAGGCTCGCCACCTGCCTTCTCGCCGACATCGCCTGGGCTGCGCACCCCGATTTCCGGGCCGAGCGCGGCATCGACATGGCGCTGCATGGCAATTGGGTGGCGATCGACGCGCGAGGTCGGGTGATGCTCGCCCAGGCCCTGTTCTGCGCCTTCGGCGGCGGTCGCGATCTGCCCTATCCGGCGATCGCCGCCCTGTGCACGGCTGAGGAGCTCGAGCGGGCGTCGCTCTGGGGCTATTCGATCCGGCTCGGCCAGCGGCTCAGCGGCGGCGTTGCGGCGGGGCTGGAGCGGAGCCGGCTGTCCCGGCGCGACGGCGTGCTTCGGCTAAAGCTCAAGGATCCGGCGCTGCGCGGCGAAGCAGTGGAGCGGCGGTTGAAGACGCTGGCGAACGCGCTCGGCCTGGAGCCGGAGCTGATCCCCTAGCCGCAGTTGAAGCCCTCGACCCGCCCGGCGCCGTCGAGGCTGATGTTCAGCCGGTCGCTGCGATAATCCATCGTCACCGCATCGCCAGGCCGGATCCAGCGGATGGTCCGCGCGCCGCTGCGGCGCAGCGCCTCGGCGCCGAGCTGTTGCGAGGCGAGGCGGCCGTTCAGATTGGCGAGACCGGAAGAGTCGCATTAACCGCTGCCGTCGCGGATCTGCACTTCCTGATTGGCGGTCGTGGCGCAGCCGATCGTCAGCAGCGCGGCGAGGGCGAAAGCGGGCTTCATGGCGTGGTCTCCAATTCGGTTCGGGTCATCACCAATTTGCCCCCCCGAATCGCGAAGGCGAGGCGGCCTTCGACCAGATCGAGCGCGTCGCGGCCAAACTCCTCGAACCGCCAGCCTTCGAGGATCGACAACCCCTCGCGCCGCCCCGCCGCGAGCTGCTCCAACTCTTCCGAGCGCGCCACCAGCCGCGGCGCGACGTTCGATTCGCGCGCCCTGATCTTGAGCAGCAGCTTCAGCAGGTCCGCGACCAGGGCGCCTTCGCGGCCGAGCCCGGGCCCACGCTCGTCGCGCGCCGGAAGCTCCGCGGCGGGCAGTGGCTCGGCATTGGCCAGCGCCTCCATCATCCGGGCGCCGATATCGTTGGCCTTCCACGCGGCCGAAAGGCCGCGCACCCGGCCGAGCGCGTCCTGATCGGCCGGCGGATGCATCGCGACGTCGGCGAGCGTCTCGTCCTTCATGATCCGCCCGCGCGGCAGATTCTTCGAGCGCGCCTCCAGCTCGCGCCAGCCGGCGAGCGCCTTGAGGCGGCCGAGCACGTCCGCCTTGCGGCTCTGGATCTTGACCTTCTTCCAGGCGAGGGCCGGGTCGTTGACGTAATTGGCCCGGTCGGAGATCCGCTCCATCTCCTGGTCGAGCCAGCCGCCCCGGCCGGTCCGCTTCAGCCGCTCGAGCATCTTGGGAAAGAGCTCAGCGAGGTGGGTGACGTCGCCGATCGCATAGTCGATCTGGCGCTTGTCGAGCGGTCGGCGCGCCCAGTCCGTGAAGCGCGCGCCCTTGTCGAGATTCCGTCCGAGCATCGATTCGACGAGGTTCGAATAGCCGACCTGCTCGCCCAGCCCGAGCGCCATCGCCGCGATCTGGGTGTCGAACATGGGATGGGGCGTGCCCCCGGTCAGGTTGAAGACGATCTCGATGTCCTGCCCGCCGGCGTGGAAGACCTTGAGCACATTCTCGTTGTTGACGAGCAGGCTCATCAGCGGCGTGAGATCGATCCCCTCCGCCTTGGGATCGATCGCCGCCGCTTCCTCGCTATTGGCGACCTGGAACAGGCAGACGTCCGGCCAATAGGTGTTTTCGCGCATGAACTCGGTGTCCACGGCGACGAAGCCGCCCTGGGCGAGCCGTTCGCAGAGCTGTTCGAGGGACTCGGTGTCGGTAATGAGCGGATGGATACGCATGTGGCCGCCCTCATAGCGACGGCGGTCCGCTTGACAAAGCGCTGCGAGTATAGCGAAGCGCCCCGCACGCCTGTTTTCCACATATTTCAGCGACCGAGAGCTTCCTGATGCACGCCTATCGTACCCACAATTGCGCCGAGCTGCGCGACGGCAATGTTGGCGAGCGGGTGAAGCTCTCCGGCTGGGTGCACCGCAAGCGCGATCACGGCGGCGTTCTTTTCGTCGATCTGCGCGATCATTACGGACTTACCCAGATCGTCGCGCGGGCGAACAGCGAGCCGCTGGCCGTGCTTGAGCATCTCCGCGCCGAATCGGTGGTGACGATCGAAGGCGAGGTGGTGTCGCGCGGAGCCGAGGCGGCCAATCCGAACCTGCCGACCGGCGCGATCGAGGTCGTCGCCGACAGCGTCACCGTCCAGTCCTCGGCCGAGGAGCTGCCGCTGCCGGTGGCGGGCGAGGCCGATTATCCCGAGGACATCCGCCTGCGCTACCGCTATCTCGACCTCCGCCGCGACCGGCTCCATGCCAATATCGTGCTGCGCAGCCAGGTGATCAGCTCGATCCGGCGGCGGATGATCGAGGCGGGCTTCACCGAGTTCCAGACCCCGATCCTGACCGCCTCCAGCCCGGAAGGCGCGCGCGACTATCTGGTGCCGAGCCGCGTCCATCCCGGCAAATTCTACGCGCTCCCGCAGGCGCCGCAGATGTTCAAGCAGCTGATCATGGTCGCGGGCTTCGACCGCTATTTCCAGATCGCGCCCTGCTTCCGCGACGAGGACGCCCGCGCCGACCGCAGCCCCGGCGAATTCTACCAGCTCGATTTCGAGATGAGCTTCGTCACGCAAGACGATGTTTTCGAAGCGATCGAGCCGGTTCTCGCCGGCGTGTTCGAGGAATTCGCCAACGGCAAAAGCGTGACTCCCGCCGGTCAGTTCCCACGCATCCCCTACAAGGAGGCGATGCTCAAATACGGCTCGGACAAGCCGGACCTCAGGAATCCGATCCTGATTTCGGATGTGTCCGAGCATTTCAAAGGCTCGGGCTTCGGCCTGTTCGCCCGCATCGTCGAGGGCGGCGGCGTGGTTCGCGCGATTCCGGCGCCCGGCACCGCCGAGAAGAGCCGCAAATTCTTCGACGACATGAACGACTGGGCGCGCTCCGAAGGCCATGCCGGCTTGGGCTACATCGCCCAGAAGGGCGGCGAGCTGGGCGGGCCGATCGCCAAGAATCATGGCGAGGAGGCGACTCGTCAGATGATCGCCGAATTGGGCCTCGGTCCGGACGACGGCCTCTTCTTCGCCGCCGGCAAGCCTGATCAAGCCGCCAAGCTCGCCGGCGCGGCGCGCACGCGGGTGGGCGAGGAACTCGGCCTGATCGCCGAGGACCGCTTCGACTTCTGCTGGATCGTCGATTTCCCGATGTACGAATATGACGAGGAGGCGAAGAAGGTCGACTTCAGCCACAATCCCTTCTCGATGCCGCAGGGCGGGCTGGAGGCGCTGGAGAGCAAGGACCCGCTCGATATCCTCGCCTTCCAGTACGACATCGTCTGCAACGGCGTGGAATTGTCCTCGGGCGCGATCCGCAACCACCGGCCGGACATCATGTACAAGGCGTTCGAGATCGCCGGCTACAGCCAGGCCGATGTCGACACCAACTTCGCCGGCATGATCAACGCCTTCAAATATGGGGCGCCGCCGCATGGCGGCTCGGCGCCGGGCATCGACCGCATCGTCATGCTCCTCGCCGGCGAGCCGAACCTGCGCGAGGTCGTGCTCTTCCCGATGAACCAGAAGGCCGAGGATCTGATGATGAACGCCCCCGGCGAGGTCTCGGCCAAGCAGCTGCGCGAGCTCAACATCCGCATCGTGCCCCCTTCCGGGACAGCGCCGAAGGACCCGGCCAAGCTGGTCGCGCCGGAATAAGCCCGCTGCTACAAGCCGCGCATGGCGATCGACCTCAGCGATTACGAAGCCGGCGCGCCGTTCCAGGGCGACTACAAGAAGACGCTCGCCGAGCTGCAGGAGCGCGTCTCGCGGCTGTTCGTCGCCAATCTCGTCCACAAGCGCAGGGCGATCGTCGTCTGCGAGGGCTGGGACGCGGCGGGGAAGGGCGGGGCGATCCAGCGCCTCACCGCCGGATGCGATCCCCGCGCCTGCAAGGTCTGGCCGATCGCCGCGCCCACCGACGAAGAGAAAGCGCGCCATTATCTCTGGCGCTTCTGGCGTCGTATGCCGAAGGCGGGCGAGGTCGCGATCTTCGACCGCACCTGGTACGGTCGCGTGCTCGTCGAGCGGGTCGAGGGGCTGGCGAGCGAGGCCGAATGGCGCCGCGCCTATGACGAGATCAACGAGCTCGAAAGCCAGCTCGCCGCCGACGGCACGCTGATCGTCAAGCTCTTCTTCCACATCACCCAGGCGACGCAGGACGCGCGCCTCCTCGCCCGGCTCGATCATCCCTGGAAGCGCTGGAAGGTGAGCGCGGAGGACCTCCGCAACCGCGCCCGCCGCGCCGACTATCTCGCCGCGCTCGCCGACATGTTCGCGCAGACCGATACGCGCTGGGCGCCGTGGACCGCGATCGACGGCAACGACAAGAAAGCGGCACGGATCGCGGCCCTGAGCCGCGTCGCCGAGGCGCTGGAAAGCGCGCTGCCCAAGGGGCCGCCACCGGACCGTCCCGAAACGGAACAATTGGCACAGGCGCTGCGCGGGAAGGACGGCTAGGCCGCCGCTTTTCTGCTAGGCTCGCGCCCGCACTTCATGTGGGCGGAGGCCAAAGATGCGGACGCGCTCGATCCTGTTCTTCCTCGCCGCCGGCGCCGCGCTCACCGCGGGCGCCTGCGCCTATGACGATTATCAATATGCGCGCGGGCCGCATCCGGGCGCGCACGCTTATGCCGGCAGCGAATGGCGGGGCCCGCGTGAGCCCTATCGCGGCGAGCTGAGCGGGCCCGGCGTCGAGATCCTCGACAATTGGCTCAAGGAGACGCGCGAAGGGCGCGCCATCGTCACCTTGGGCTTCAGCGACGCCGCCCAGGGCGTGGTCAGCGAGGATGTTGCGCACCGCGCCAACGTCTGGTTCCGCCGCTATGCCGACCGCGACGGCGACATGCGCATCACCGATTCGGAAATTCGCACCGCGCTCGTCGCCGCGGCGGGGCGGTACATGCGTCGCTAGCTCACGCTGTCGCTTTCGAGGCCTCGGCGGAAGCCGGCGATGCGGCCTTCGCGGCGATCCGCGGCGGCCATTTCCGATAGGCCTTGCTGAAGCGCACGCGGAAGATCCAGAAGAGCATCGCGGCCAGGACGGCGAGCGGTGGCAGATACCAGAGTGGCAGTCCGCGCAAGGCCTCGGGAAACTCGTCCTGCTGCCCTTGGAAGAAGGAAGCGGCGGCGATCAGCAAGGCCAGGCACATGCGCCACAAATGACGTGCGATCCGCTGATGGCCGGACAATTGCCCGCGCAGGATGAAATTGACGTCGAATCCGGCCGCGAGCGCCGCGATCCCGCCGAACACGAAGTGGACCTGATAGGGCAGGCTGTCGATCCGTCCGCGCGGATCGCTCATGCCCCAATATCCGAGAAGGAACATGACGGAGACGCAAGCCAGTGCGAGCAGCAGCGCTGAATATTCGAAGCGCCGGGCGCGGCCGTCGCGACCGCGCGCGGCGGCCCATGCGGTCGCGACCAGATAGCAGGTCAGCACGCCGATCACCGCCGTGCCGCGCTCGGGCTTGAGCGCCGCGATCACCGCGCCAGTCCCGGCCATGGCGAGCATCGCGCCAAAGAAGGCGGTGCCGACCCGGCGATGCCATGGCGACCCCTTGCGCGCAAGCAACGCGCCGGCCCCGGCCAGCAGGGCAATGCTGCCGGCCAGAATATGAAGCATCGTAAGCGGGTTCACGCGTTCCTCCCTTGCACTCGAAACGAGTCAAGTGTATTATCGCGATAGAACAGCTGCGCCCATGATCCCGGGGGACAATCGCATGCTCGCAGGTTGCATCGAGACGATGACGGCACGGTCCTGCGGGACATGCGCGCAACGGGACGATTGTTCGTTCGTCCTTCCAGAAGCGCTGGGTTTTATCCTGTCGTCGCTGGGAAGGGAGACGACGGAGGTCGAACCGGCGGTGCCGGGGCCCAATCCGTTCTTCGCCTTCCTCGGCGAGGTTGCCAGAGGGATTCAACGGAACCGAAAGCGCCGCGAGACGCCGCTGCGCCGCGCGGTCGAGCGGCACCTGGAGCCGCTGCTGTCCTCGGGCCCAATCCGGATCGACGAGGTCGCCCGCGCCCTCGGCTACAGCCGGCAGACCCTGTACCGGCGGCTCAAGGCGGAGGGCGCAACCTTCGAGGAGGTGCTGGACGATCTGCGCCGCCGCGTCGCGCTGCGCCTGATTCGCGACGAGGCCCTGCCGGTCAAGGAAGCGGCCTGGCGGCTCGGCTTCTCCGACCCCGCCGCTTTCTCGCGCGCCTTCAAGCGCTGGACCGGCGCGAGCCCCAGCGAGCAGCGCGGCCGCAAGCTGCACTAGGCTTCGGGATAGGCGATCCCGATCACTTCATATTCGCGCTCGCCCGCAGGGAGCGCGACCCGCCTCAGATCGCCGACCGCCGCGCCGCGGATGGCGCGGGCGAGCGGGGAGTGGAAGCTGATCCGGCCCGCGCCCGCATCGGCCTCGTCCTCCCCGACCAGGGTGACGACGCGCTCATTGTCGTCCTCGTCGGCCAAAGTCACGGTCGCGCCGAACCAGATCCGGCTCTTGTCGGGCTGGGCGGCGGGATCGGTGACCTTCGCAGCCTTCATGCGCCGGGCGAGGAAGTTGATCCGCCGGTCGATCTCGCGGAGGCGCCGCCGCCCATATTGGTAATCGGCATTCTCGGAGCGGTCGCCGTTCGCCGCCGCCCAGGCGATCGTTTCGAGCAGCTTGGGCCGCTCGCCCGCGAACAACGCCTCATATTCCTCGCGCAGCCGGCGATAGCCTTCCGGGGTGATATGATTGGGACGGTCGCTCACCCTCCGGCTCTAGCGCCCACTCGCGACCGGCGCACGTCCCGCATCGCTAATCGGCGAGCACCTGGTCCAGCGCTGTGGCGAGGGTCTCCAGCCGGTAGGGCTTGAGGATGACAGGGCGGCCGCCGGTGCCGGACTGGGCGATCTCGTCGCTGTAGCCAGTGCTGAGGATGACGGGCAGGCCGGGCCACATCCGCCCGATCGCCTCGGCGAGCTCGAGGCCGCTCATTCCGGGCATGACCACGTCGCTGAACACGGCGTCGAACCGTTCGCGGCG
>NZ_JBQTJC010000243.1:0-1938 GCF_052387495.1 Sphingosinicella sp.
GGGCGAGCGGCCAGGCGGCGAGCCAGATCATGATCCCGACCGCCGAGACGATCGCGACATAGTGGAACAGCGCGCCGAAGGCCGAGCCGCCGGCGCGGGCGCCGACCACATAGGCAAGCGCGAAGACGCCGATCGGGGCGATCCACAGCACCCAGTTGATCACCACCAGCATCGTGTCGGCGATCGCCTGGAAGACGCCGACCAGGCGCTCGCGCGGCTCCTTAGGCAAGCGGGTGAGGGCGAAGGCGAAGACGAGAGTGAAGAGGATCAGCGGCAGGATCGCGTCCTCGGCCGCCGCGGCGACGACGTTGGTCGGCACGATCGACTGGAGGAAGGCGGCGAAGCCCGGCGCTTCGCCGACCGGGCCCGACGTGCTGAGCGCCTCGCGCAACGCCGTGGCGGATTCGGTCGGCAACGGAAACAGACCAAGGAAAAGCGGGGTGAGCAAAGCCGAGGCGATGGAGGAGGTCCAGAGCAGGGCGATGAAGAGGAGGAGGGCGCGGCTGGCGAGCTTGCCCGCGCGCGCCGCCTCGGCGGACGCGGCGATGCCGGTGACAAGCAGCGAGACGACGAGCGGGACGATCGTCATCCGCAGGGCATTGAGCCACATCCCGCCGATCGGCTCGAAGATGAGAATCGCACGCTCGACCCAGGCGCCACCGACGGCGATGCTGGCGATGCCGGCCACGAGGCCGAGCACGAGGGCGAGAAGGATCCGTGTCGGCGCCGACATACAAGCCGGTCTTAGCCCGGCGCCCGCGCTTGCGAAAGCGCGACCTCGCACTTTGCATGCCACCGCGCTATCAGGCCGGAATCCGGGGCAAAAAAGGGCTCATTCCTCTCATGACGCGCAAGTTTTTCGGCACCGACGGGATCAGGGGCCGGACCAACCAGATGCCGATGACCGCCGAAATGGCGCTCAGGATCGGCCAGGCGGCCGGCGCGCACTTCCAGCGCGGCGAGCATCGCCACCGCGTCGTGATCGGCAAGGACACGCGGCTTTCCGGCTACATGATGGAGACCGCTTTGGTCGCGGGCTTCACCAGCGTCGGCATGGACGTGGTGATGGTCGGGCCGGTGCCGACGCCGGCGGTGGCGATGCTGACCCAATCGATGCGCGCGGATCTGGGCGTGATGATCTCGGCCAGCCACAACAAATATGTCGACAACGGCATCAAGCTGTTCGGCCCCGACGGCTACAAGCTCTCCGACAAGGACGAGCTGGCGATCGAGAAACGGCTGGAGAAGGAGCCGAAGCTCGTCCAGGCCGAGGCGATCGGGCGAGCGAAGCGGATCGAGGACGCGCGCGGCCGCTATATCCACGCGGCGAAGCTGACCTTCCCGCAGCGGCTGCGGCTCGACGGGGTCAGGGTGGTGATCGATTGCGCGCATGGCGCTGCCTATCAGGTCGCGCCCTCGGCGCTGTGGTAACTGGGCGCGGACGTGACCGCGATCGGGGTTAGCCCCAACGGACTCAACATCAACGACGAGTGCGGCTCGACCGACACGGCCTTGCTGAGGCGGACCGTGGTCGAGCGCGGCGCCGACATCGGTATCGCGCTGGACGGCGACGCCGACCGGCTGATCGTGGTCGACGAGAAGGGCAATGCGATCGACGGCGATCAGTTGATGGCGCTGATCGCCACCTCATGGCATCGGCGCGGGGCGCTCGCCGGGGGCGGCATCGTCGCGACCGTGATGTCCAATCTCGGGCTGGAGCGATTTCTCGCGAGCGAGGGGCTGACGCTGGAGCGCGCCCCAGTCGGCGACCGCTACGTGCTCGAGACGATGCGCGCCAAGGGCTATAATGTCGGCGGCGAGCAATCGGGGCACATCATCCTTACCGAATACGGCCGGACCGGCGACGGGCTGGTCGCCGCGCTGCAGGTGCTCGCCGAGCTGGTCGTCGCCCAGAAGCCGGCGAGCGAATTGCTCAAC
>NZ_JBQTJC010000244.1:0-3291 GCF_052387495.1 Sphingosinicella sp.
CGACCTCGCGCAGCATCTGCGCGCCCATATTCTCGAACTTGTCCTTGAGCTCGATCTCCTTGGCGACGGTGACGCCGTCCTTGGTGATGCGGGGCGCGCCGAAGCTCTTGTCGAGGACGACGTTGCGACCCTTGGGGCCCAAAGTGACCTTCACCGCGTCGGCGAGGATGTCGACGCCGCGCATGATCCGCTCACGGGCGTCGCGCGAAAAGCGTACGTCTTTCGCTGCCATGTTATCTATTCCTTCCTTCGTTCCCCGGCGAAGGCCGGGGTCCAGTCAAACAAAAAGCTGGGCCCCGGCTTTCGCCGGGGCATATCCGTTGGTCAGCCGACGATCCCGAGGATGTCGCTTTCCTTCATGATGATGAGGTCCTCGCCGTCGAGCTTGACCTCGGTGCCCGACCATTTGCCGAACAGGATCTTGTCGCCGGCCTTGACGTCGAGCGGGGTGACCTTGCCGTCCTCGCCCCTGGCGCCGCCGCCGACGGCGACGACCTCGCCCTCCTGGGGCTTTTCCTTGGCGGTTTCGGGGATGATGATCCCGCCGGCCGTCTTCTCCTCGGCCTCGACGCGACGGACCAGCACGCGATCGTGCAGCGGACGAAACTTCATGCGTTTGACCTTTCTAACCTGGGTCGAAAAATGCTGTTAGCACTCGGGTGGATCGAGTGCCAATGGGCGCGATTTAGGGTGTCTTCACGTCAGGTCAAGGCCGGGCGCGCCGAATTCGCCGCGCCGTTTACAGCGTGGCGGCGCTGGTCTAGCCCGAAGGGAACGAAAGGCGAGGCGAAATGAAGTTCGCGGGCAAGATCTGGCGGCTGCTGGTCGGGGTGAAGGACGTCTTCGTCCTGCTCTTCATGCTGATGTTCTTCGGCGGGCTCTACGCCCTGCTCTCGACCAGCCCCTACAAGGACAGCGCGCGCGACGGCGTGCTCAGGCTCGACCTCGCCGGCGCGATCGTCGAGCAGCCGGCCGAGCAGGACCCGCTGGCGGCTTTGGGCGGCGGCTCGCTGACCCGCGAATATCGCGTCGCCGAGGTGATCCACGCGATCGACACGGCGGCAAGCAGCGACCGCATTCGCGCGATCGCGCTCGATCTCGACATCTTCACCGGCGGTGGCCAGACCGCGATCGCCAATGTCGGCGAGGCGCTCGACCGGGCGCGGCGGGCGGGCAAGCGCGTCGTCGCCTTCTCGACCGGCTATGGCGACGACAGCTACCAGCTCGCCGCCCATGCCGACGAAGTCTGGCTCGATCCGCTGGGCGCGGTGATCGTCGCCGGGCCGGGCGGAACCAACCTTTATTATGCCGGGCTGCTCGAGCGGCTCGGCGTCACCGCCAACGTCTACCGGGTCGGCGCGTTCAAGTCCGCGGTCGAGCCCTACACCCGCAGCGACATGTCGCCCGAGGCGCGGGCCAACGCCCAGGCGCTGGTCGACGCGCTCTGGGGGACCTGGCGGCAGGATGTCGGCCAGGCGCGGCCGCGCGCGCAGCTCGCCGCCTACGTCCAGGACCCGGCGCGCTTCATCCAGGCGGCGAACGGCGATATGGCGCGGGCCGCATTGAACGCCCGGCTGGTCGACCGGATTGGCGACCGCGCCGCCTTCGGCCGGCGGATGGCCGAGCTGGGCGGCGCGGGGAACGAGCGGGTGCCGGGCAGCTACCGCGCCGTCCATTACGACGCCTGGGTCGACGAGCATCGGGTGAGCGAGGCGAGCGGCCGGATCGGCGTGCTCACCGTCGCCGGCACGATCGTCGACGGCCGCGCCGCGCTCGGCACCGCCGGCGCCGAGACGGTCGTCGAGAATCTGGAAGAAGGCCTGCGCGAGCGCGATCTTCGGGCGCTGGTCGTCCGGGTCGATTCGCCGGGCGGCTCGACCCTCGCTTCCGAGCGCATCCGCCGCGCCATCCAAAGCGTGCGCGAGCGCGGCATTCCGGTGGTGATCTCGATGGGTTCGGTCGCGGCAAGCGGCGGCTATTGGATCGCGACCGCGGGCGACGTCATTCTCGCCGAGCCTTCGACGATCACCGGCTCGATCGGCGTGTTCGGCGTGCTGCCGAGCTTCGAGGGGACGCTGCGGCGGATCGGGGTCGGCGCCGACGGGGTCGGCACGACCCCGCTTTCGGGCCAGCCCGACCTGTTCAGGGGGCCCAACGCGCAGACCGACCGCCTGCTGCAAATGGGGGTCGATAGCACCTACCGCCGCTTCGTCTGGCTGGTCAGCCGCGCCCGCAACCTGGCGCCGCAGCGCGTCCACGAGATCGGCCAGGGCCGGGTCTGGGACGGCGGCGCCGCGCGCCAGCTCGGCCTCGTCGACCGCTTCGGCTCGCTCGACGACGCCATCGCCGAGGCGGCGCGGCGCGCCAGTCTCGAAGGCGGCGACGCCCGCCCCGTCTATCTGGAGAAGGAGCCCGGCTTCCTCGCCGAGCTCTTCCGCAACATGGCGCAGGGCGACAGCCAGGCCAGTCGCGATCCCTTCGCCCGCCTGGCCCGCCGCCCCGAGGCGATGCTCGAGCGCGCCCTCGCCGACGCCCAGGCCCTGCTCGCCGGCCCGGCGATCCAGGCGCGCTGCCTCGAATGCCCGATGCCGGCGCCCGTCCGCCGCGCGACCGCTCACGCGTCGCAAGGGCTGATCGAGCGGCTGCTCGCCTGGGTCTGGCGGGGATGAAGATCCGCCTCGCCACCGCGGCCGACGCGGCGGCGATCGCCGAAATCTACGCCCCCTATGTCACCGGCAGCACGGTTTCGTTCGAGGCGGAGCCGCCCGGCGCGGCGGAGATGGCGGCGCGGATCGCGAGCGGCGGCGCGCTCTATCCCTGGTTGGTTTGGGAGGAGGCGGACGGAGCGATCGCCGGCTATGCCTCGGCGAGCGCCTTCCGCGCCCGCCACGCCTATCGCTTCGCGGTCGAGACCAGCGTCTACGTCACGCACGGGAGCCACGGCCGCGGCATCGGCCGGCGGCTCTACGAGACGCTCTTGCCCTTGCTCGAGGCGCAGGGCTTCACCCAGGCGATCGCCGCGGTGACCCTGCCCAACGAGGCCAGCATCGCCTTGCACGAGCGGCTCGGCTTCACCCGCGCCGGCACCTACGAACGGGTCGGTTACAAGCTCGGCCAGTGGCTCAGCGTTGGCCTCTGGCAACGCCCCCTCGCCCTGCCCGGCGACGATCCGCCCGAGCCCCGCCCGTTCGCCGAGGTGGCGGGGCCCTAGCGCCGCGGGGGGGCCCCCGTGGCGGGGCCGCCCGCGCCGGCCCGCGGGGGGGGGGCGGCCCGGGCGCCGTGTGTGGGTTT
>NZ_JBQTJC010000245.1:0-4594 GCF_052387495.1 Sphingosinicella sp.
TGGTGGACGCACCAGGGCTCGAACCTGGGACCCGCTGATTAAGAGTCAGCTGCTCTACCAACTGAGCTATGCGTCCGTCGCCTGCGGCTCGGTGGAGGCACGGGCGGAAGCGGGCATTTAGGGGCGCCGGGGCGCGATTGCAACCGCCCGCTAGGCGCGCCGGACGTCGCGGCGGTTCTGGCGGTCGATCGCCATCAACAGGCCGATGCAGATCATCACGGTGAGCATCGCCGAGCCGCCATAGGAGACGAGCGGCAGCGGAATCCCGACGACGGGGGCGAGGCCCATCACCATCATCAGGTTGATCGCGATGTAGAAGAAGATGGTGAGGGTGAGGCCGGCTCCGGCGAGCCGCTCGAACCGGCCCTTGGCGTCGAGCGACACTTTCATCCCCCAGCGCAGCAGCAGGAAGAAGAGCGCGATCAGCACGAGCCCTCCGACCAGCCCCCATTCCTCGGCGATCGCGGCGAAGATGAAATCGGTGTGCGGCGCGGGGAGGAAGCGCCCGCTCGCCTGGGTGCCGTTGAGATAGCCGCGGCCGAACAGGCCGCCCGAGCCGATCGCGATCATCGATTGGGTGATATGGTAGCCGGCGCCCAGCGGGTCCTGCTCGGGATTTAGGAAGATCAGCACGCGCTCCTGCTGGTGGGGAAGGAGCAAGGAGAAGCCGACCGGGATCGCGATCGCGGTCGCGACCAGCCCGCCGATGAACAGGCGCAGCGGCAGGCCGGCGACGAACATCAGGGCGATGGTGGTGAGGACGATCAGCGAGGCGGTGCCGAGATCGGGCTGGAGCAGAATCAGCAGGATGGCCGGGCTGATCAGGACGCCCGCCGGCCAGATCGCCGCCCAGCGGCTCAATTCGCGCGGCGGCATATGGGCGTAGAAGCGGGCGAGGACGAGGACGAGGACCGGCTTCATCAGCTCCGAAGGCTGGATTCGGATGATTCCGAGCTCGAGCCAGGAGCGCGCGCCGCCGCCGATCGCGCCGAGCAGCAGGGTGAGGACGAGCAGGACCATGCCCCCGGCGTAACCGAGCCAGGCGAGTTCGCTGAACGTCGCCGGCCGGAAGCGGGAGAGGCCGATCGCGAGGGCGAGAAAGACGCCGAAGCGGACCGCGTGCGGCAGCGCATAGGGCATCAGTGCGCCGCCGCCGCCGGGCGCGACCGAGTAGAGTGCCAGGAAGCCTGCCGCGGCGAGCGCGATGACGATCCAGAGCACGCGCCACGGCAGATCGGCGATCGGCTTGGGTATCGGGGCGAGCGCCATCAGGTTCCGGCGGGATTGGGCAGGGTCTCGCCGTCCGCGCGCGCGGCCCAGGCTTCGGCGCGCCGCGCCGTCCGCTCGGCCATCGTTCCACCCCATTGCTGCTCGAGCGGGAGCAAAGCCTCCATCGCCCGGTCCTTGTCGAAGAGATAGGTCAGCACGTCCTTGGCGACCGGTGCGGCGGCGCGCGAGCCGCCGAGGCCGTGCTCGATTACCACCGCGCCCGCGTAACGCGGCGCGCCGACGGGGGCGAAGAAGACGAACAGGCCGTGATCGCGATAGCGCCAAGCGGCGCCGGCGCGGCCCCTGTCCGAGCCGATATTGCGGACCTGGGCGGTGCCGGTCTTGCCGGCCATGCGGATGTCGGGGAAGGGGAGGCGGCTGCGCCCTGCGGTGCCTGCTCCGTTCACCACTTCGTCCATGCCGGCCCGGACGGCCGCGAAGCTCGCCGGATTGAACGGCAGCGGCGCGGGCGCCGGGTGGTTGCCGGCGAGCATGCGCGGCTGCACGTCGCGGCCGGAAGCGATGCGCGCGGCCATCACCGCGAGCTGGAGGGGATTGAGGATGACATAGCCCTGACCGATCGCGGCGTTGAGCGTGTCGGCCTGGCTCCATTCCTGATTGTAGCGACGCAGCTTCCACGCCGAATCGGGAATCGTGCCGTAGCTTTGCGAGACGACGGGGAGATCGAAACGCTGGCCGAGGCCCAGGCGGCGTGACATCGCCGCGAAGCGCTCGATCCCGATCCGCCGGCCCATCGTGTAGAAATAGGTGTTGCAGCTCCTGGCGATCGCGCGGTGAAGGTTCATCGGCCCGTGCACGCCGAGGCAGCCGAAGCGGCGGCCGCCGAAATTGTAACCGCCGCCGCAGCTCACCGTCTCCTCGGGATCGACTCCGGCCTCCATCACCGCCATCGCCACCGCCGGCTTGAAGGTCGAGCCCGGCGGGTAGAGCGAATTCAGTGTCTTGTTGATGAGGGGGTGGCGCTCGTCCTGGCGCATCATCTCCCATTCGCTGTGGCTGATCCCGTCGGAAAAGCTGTTAGGATCGTAGGCCGGCATCGAGGCCATGCAGAGAATGTCGCCCGAGTTGCAGTCGAGCACGACACAGGCGCCCGATTCCTCGCCGAGGCGCCGCGCCGCATAGCTTTGGAGGCCGGCGTCGATCGTCGTGCGGAGCGGCGGCCCGGCGACGTCGGGAACAGTGCGCAGCTCGCGGACCAGCCGCCCGCGCGCGGTCACCTCGACCCGCGCCGCGCCGGCACGGCCGCGGAGCTGCTGCTCCATGACCTCCTCGAGGCCTTCCTTACCGACCTTGAAGCCGGGGGCGAGGAGCAGCGGATTGCGCTCTTCCGCCTCATATTCCTCACGGCTGGGGGTACCGACATAGCCGAGCAGATGGCCGACCGCGGGCCCTTCCGGATAGAAACGGGCGAAGGCGCGCAAGGGGGAGACTCCCGGCAACTCCGGCAGCCGCACCGTGATCTCGGCATATTTCTCGAAGGAAAGGTGCTCGGCCACCGGCACCGGCTGGAAGCCCTGCGCCACGCCGAGCTCCTGGCGAATTCGCGCCACCGTCTCAGCGGAGAGGCCGAGGATTCGGGTCAGGACGGCGATCGCCCGCTCCGGATCCTCGAGCTGGTCGGGGATCAGGTCGACTCGAAAGTCGCTGCGGTTTGCCGCCATGGGCTGGCCGTGGCGGTCGACGATCCAGCCCCGGCGCGGCGGAATCAGCCGCATCTGCACCCGGTTCGATTCGGCGAGGTCGGTGTAGCGCTGGTTCTGGGCGATCGCGATATAGCCCATCCGCCCGGCGAGCAAAGCGGCGAGGCCGGCCTGGCCGGCGCCGATCAGGACGGCGCGGCGGCTGAACATGTTTGCCGCGGCGCTCTCGGTGATCGGTGGCCGCGGCTGGCGGCGCCTGCCTTTGATCATCGCACCAGCCGCCAGCGGTCGAGCGCGAGCACGATCCGGGTCACCACCGGATAAGCCAAAATCCCCACCGCGATCTGCGGCACGACCACCATGAAACGCACGTCGCTACCCATCAGCAGGACAATGTACCACGCCCCGAGGCTGTGAATGAAGATCGCGCCCGCCGCGATCGCCCAATCCATCATATAGTCGCGAAAGCCGAGTCTGCTATCGATCAGGTCGAAGACGAGGAAGGTGCTCGTCCAGAGCAGCATCGACTGGCCCATCGGGTTGCCGGCGACGAGGTCGCTGAGGAGGCCGAGGCCGAGCGCCGTCCCCGCGCCCCAGATTTCGGGCCGGAGCAGCCGCCAGGCGATCAAGACGAGAAAGCCGAGATCGGGGACGAAGGGGGCCGAGAAGACGAAGGGCATGATCGCGAGCAGGATCGCGAAAATGGTCGAGAGCACGGGCACAAACCGGTGCCGGAAGTCGCGGATCGCGACCTCGGCGTCGGAGCCGGCAATGCGGTTCATCGCGGCCCTCCCTCGGCCGGAATCGGCCGGGTCTCGCCGCCGGGCTGCGATTGCAGAGCGGGCTGGTAGCGCGGGTCATTCTGGCGCGGCCGCGGGGTCGAATCGCCGGGCGCGGCGCCGGGCGGCGGGCCGGCGACCGGCGGCCCGACGACGGGCGGCGCGGCGCTGTCGAGCGGCCCGGCCGCCGCGGGCTGGGCGACGCGCAGGACGATGGCGAAATCGTCGCGCGCCGGATCGGCGAGCGGGCGGGCGATCGCGGTGTCGCCCTCGATTCGCACCACCGTCGCGACCGGAATGTTGGCGGGAAAGACGCCGCCGATGCCGGAGGTCACCAGGATGTCGCCGGGGCGGAAGGGATTCTCGCCGACCTCGAGCGTGCGCAATTCGATCGTGCCGTCGCCGCGGCCGACCGCGATCGCCGGGGTGCCGTCGCGAACCAGCCGGACCGGTACGTTGCTGCCGCCGTCGGTGACGAGCAGCACCCGGGAGGCCCAGCGTCCGGTCTCGATCACCCGGCCGATAAGGCCGTCCGGCGCGCGGACCGGCTGGCCGACCTGAATGCCCGAGCCCGAGCCGGCCGAGAGCGTCGCCAGCCGACGCGGCGCTTCGAAGGAGGAGCCGATGACGCGGGTGACGGCGACCTCGTCGTCGCTGCGCGCGGCGAGGCCGAGCAAGGCGACGAGCCGCCGATTCTCGCCCTGCGCCGCCTGCGACTTGACCAGCTCGCGCCGGGTCGCCTCCAGCTCCTCGCGAAGCTCGGCATTTTGCGAGCCGGCGCGAAAATAATCGCCGATCGCGCCGCCGATGCCGGAGAAGAAGCCGACCACGCTGCGCCCGCCCGAGCTGACGGGGGCGGTGACGTCGAGCGCGGCGCCGCGGATT
>NZ_JBQTJC010000246.1:0-8783 GCF_052387495.1 Sphingosinicella sp.
GGCGGACGCGCTCGATCGCCGCCTCGGCGGTGAGCCCGGAATCGATCGCCTCGTTGATGCGGCGCGACCAGCCCTCGTCATAGGCGAACATCTTGTAGGTCTCGAGCACGTCATTGTGCTCGCCCGCGGTGCCGAATTCGGGCGCGCTGGTCATTGCGTCGATCTGCTCGCGCATCTTGCGGAAGGCGGAATAGACGCGGTGGCGCTCGGCTTCGACATCCTCGGCGACGGTGTGCTCGATCAGCACGCGCGGCTGATGGTAGACGGCGTGCCCCCTGGCCATGCCGAGCACGAGCTTTTGCCCGGTCAGCCGGGCGCTGCCCGTGTCGCGCGGGTCGGCGGCGGCCGCGGCGCGGTCGGCGAGGCCGGCATTGGCGATGAGCTCCGAGAGCACCATCGCCACCGTCTGCAGCGCCTCGATCTCTACTTCGTCATAGGCGCGCGGGTCGGCGTGTTGGACAGCAAGGACGCCAATCGCCCGTTCGCGGCGAATGATCGGCACGCCGGCGAAGCTGTGGAAGAGTTCCTCGCCCGTCTCGGGCCGGAAGGCGAATTCGGGATGGCTGGAAGCCTCGGCGAGGTTGAGGATCGAGACCTGCTTCGCGATCGTCCCGACCAGGCCCTCGCCGAGCGCCAGCCTAGTGACGTGAACCGCGCTTTGCTTGAGGCCGAAGGTCGCGAACAGCTCCAGCTCGCCGTCGCGCAGCAGATAGATCGAGCAGACCTCGCTCGCCATCGCCTCGGCGATGGTCTTGACCACCTTGTTCAGCTTCGCCTGCGCACTCGCCTTCGAGGCCATCACCTCGTGAAGGCCCGTCAAGATCTCGCGCGAGGAGGCGACGGAGGCGGTCGGCATGGCCCGCCGCTATCAGAAAGCGCGGGGTCTTTCCAATCGTCTCAGCGGACGATGCGGCGCACGACGACGGTGCCGCCATACCGCAGATGAGGCACCGTGCGGGCGATGGCCTCCGCCTCTTCCGCGGTCGCCGCGCGGATGATGAAGTAGCCGGAAACTGGCGATTTCGCGCCGGATGCCGAACCGAGAATGAGGGGATGGCCGCTCAGCTCGGCGCCATCGACCACCGCCTCGGACCGGCCGCGCGCCCACTGGCCATATTCCGATGCGCGGACGCCGGGTGCCGCCGGGGCATAGGTGTCGCCGGAATGGAGCGCGAGCAGGTACAAAGCTTCCGGGCGGCCGCCGGTGCCGGAGCGTATCAGCATCGCGCCGACGGCAAGGCACGCGATCAAGGCTGCGGCCGCGGCGACGCCGGATACCCATCTGCGGCGCTTCGGCGGGGCGATCAGCCCCTCACGCCGCAATGCCACGACGATCCGTTCCTCCAAGTCCCGCTGTTCGTTCATGAATCAAGCCCTCTCGATTTCGGTGTCAGCGCGGCGCGGAGTCTCCGCCTCGCTCGAGCGAGCTGGCTTTTCGATGTGCCGATATCGATGCCCAGGATCTGGCCGATCTCCGCATGGGTGAAGCCGGCGATGTCGTGGAGTGTGACGACCGCGCGAAACCCGGGCGGCAACGCGCGCAAGTTGTCGGACAGCTCGATGCCCGAAATCGGATCGGCCCAGAAGGCGGCCGGCTCGATGTCCGCCGGCGCCGTCACCTCCGACTTGCGCCGCTGCTCGCGGACGACGTTGACCACGATGCCGCCGAGCCACGAGCCGAGCGTCGAGCGCCCCTCGAAGCCTTCTAGCTTGCGAATCGCACGCACCCACGCTTCCTGGACGACATCCTCGGGATTGACCCGCCCACTCGCCGCGAGGCGCCGGCCGAGCCGGAGCATGTGCGGCGTGTGCCGCCGATAGAGCTGGCGGAAGGCCGCTTCGCCGCGGTCCCGGAGGAAGCGCGCTCGGCGATCGCCTTTCAGGCGCTGGACATCCACGCGACGGCCCGTCGGTTGCGAGAGCTTGGCGTGGTCTTCCTCTCGGATGAGCCGATCCGCGTCGGGGTAGGGCTGGCCCTTCGCTTCCGCGATCCGTTCGGCAACATTCATGCGCTACTGCAGCAAACGATCGGCGAGGTGGCGCCCTTCGAGGAGCCCGAGGTCTACAATAGCGGCTTCAAGCGGCCGGATTCCGATACGCCCGCTCTCCGCCGGATGTTCGCCGGGCTCGGCTTCGTGGTGCGAAGCGAGCGTTATTATCCGCCCTCGCTGCCGATCGGCCACGGCGACGGCAGCTTCGCTTTCATGCTGCACGAGAACGAACCTGAGGAACCTGAGGTGCGCGCGCGCTCTCAGCCGGAATCGGCGGCCGTTTCGCTCATCTTCACCGCTGCGGACCTTGCGGCCGTTCAACAACAGGTTGGAAGCGGCCGGGAAGATGCGTTCGCGCTGGGACGGCGGATGCGCGTCACGGCGCCGTCCGGCGTCCCGGTCGAGTTCTGGCGGCTGACCCCGGATGCGAGGACCAGGTCGCCGACGGGCCAGGTCTCGAAGCCGTCGGTCAGGCAGCCGACGGGCCGGCATGCTCGCCGTCGCGCGCCCGGCGGCGGATGATCCCTGCGCCCGAAGAGACCAGTGTCAGCCGCTGTCGGGCGGGTTTCGCACCGCCGTCACGCTTTGCATCACGGCCGTGGGATCGCGCCTGCCGTCCGCCGTGCGCACGCTGGCATGCGCGGCGAGGACGGCTTCCGTATCCTGGGTGGTGCGCGGGCGGCCACGCACGATCACGCGGTCGAGCACGTCGGGGACGAAGCGCTCGGCGAAGCCCGCGATGAAGGCCCACAGGATCAGCTTGAAGAAATCGACCGCGCCCTCCAGCCCGAGGCGGCGCGCGAGATCGTCGAATGGATCGCAGTCGACGCCCGGCTGGCAGGAAAGATCGAGCTTCCGCTCCCGCTTGGCCTCGTCGGCCGCAGCCGACGTATTGGTTTGCGCCGATGCGTCCGCCTCCGCGGTCCCGGCACCACTTGCCTCCGTCGCGGCGAGATTGGCATCCGCCTCGGCCAGGTTGCCCTCGGCGGGAGTCGCGGCGAGGACGTTCGCTTCCGCGGATTCGCCCACTTCGTTCGTCTCGGTTCCGGCGGCTTGGTTCGCATCCGTTAGCGCAACGTTGTCGATGGGCTCCGTACCCTCCTCCGCGGTGGCCTGCGGAACCTCCGGCTGCGCGCGCTCCACCCGCTCGACGATGCCGGGAACGTCGCGGACGGGCTCCGGGAAGATGCCCTGGCTGAAGCCCATCATGGCGGGAACGCCGCTCAGGAAGAAGGCGTAGAGCAGCAGAGCGAAGATCGAGCTGCTGAGCAGCGCCAGGCTGATCTCGTTCTTGCCGGTGCGCAGAGCGGTCAGCTCGAGTATCGGATCGCGCGCGAGCACGTTGCCGGAAATCGCGGTCTGCATACGGCGGATGACGCTCGTCGTCGCCCCGATCCGCCCGGCGACCACGACCAGGAAAAGCCCAAGCAGCAGTCCCCAATACCGTTCGGCGCCGAGCCACAGGAGAATAGCTCCGCCGATCGCCAGCGTCGGGATGCTGGACAGGAGAAAGAACCAGAAGCGCATCAGCAACCAGCGCTTGAGGTCGCGCACGGCCTTTTCGCGGGCGATGCTGAGCAGATAGTTGGAATGGATGTAGCCGAGCAGGGTCTGCGTGTCGTCAACCTCGGCCGAGGGCAGCGGCGGCACGGCCGGTTCAGGCGACTCGGCAGGAGGCTCTGGAGGGCCTCCGTCTCCGCCACCACCACCGCCGTCACCGCCGGCGTCGCCAGCGTCGGCATCGCCATCGCCTTCAGTCGGGCTCACGGCTTCTTCGGCCGCCGTCTCGCTATCGCCTTCGGGCGCTATGGCCTCCTCGGCCGTGGACGGCTCCGCCTGCGGCTCCTGTGGATGTTCTTCAACCGGAGGTTCGGGCCGCGCCAGTTGCGAGGTCATTTGCGCCACTCGCCAGGATTGGAACGCACCTGGCGGCGCCACTCGCTCGAACCGCTCGCGGATCAGCCATTGGCGTCGGCGCGCCATTTGCGGCGGATAGAGTGCGTTGATCATCGATTCGATGCCAAGCAGCGTCGAGAAGTCGGGAAGCTCTTTGCGAAGCTCGGCATCGAGCATCGCCTTGATCCGGTCGGCCTCGTTCGCTCTTGCGCCGGTGAGCTCGGCCCGAGCCGCCATGACGTGCACGTTCAGCGCATCGCCGACGGCATCGATGACGCCGAGCAAGTCCTCATCCGGATGCGAATAGCCGTACCGCCAGTAATGGACTGTCCTGAAGAACCAGCGATTCCACGGCGGCCGACGTTCCACGTCGATCGGAAGTGGACGCGAGGAAATCACGGAACTGTGGCGATGAGAAGCCGGTGCACCCTGTTCCATGCGCGTGCCCCCATTATTTGTGCCCGTCACGAAAAGGTCGCGAGTCGAGTAGTGGAAGCTACGCTTCTTGCAGAAGCGAAACAATCGGGATTCCGCCCCCGGGGCGTGGGGCGGAGAGGCGGCCGATCATGCGTGGGCGGACCGCCGTTCGAGCGCGTGGGCGGCTTCGTCGACGAGCCGGGCGAGGATCTCGGCGACGGGCGCCTCGTCCTTGACCATGCCGACCGACTGGCCGGCCATGACCGAGCCGGTCTCGACATCGCCCTCGATCACCGCCCGGCGGAGCGCGCCGGCCCAATAATGCTCGATCTGGAGCTGCGCCTCCATCATCTCGACCTTCTGCTCGTCGAGCAATTGCGCGACCTCGCGCTGCTTGGCGGCGAAGCTCTCCATCTCCCGGTTCTTGAGCGCGCGGACGGGGATGACGGGGAGGCGCGGATCGATCTGCACCGACGTGATCGCGTCGCGCGCAGAGGCGCGGATGAAGGCCTTCTTGAAATTGGGGTGGGCGATGCACTCGGTCGCGCAGACGAAGCGCGTGCCCAGCTGCACGCCGACCGCGCCCATCTCCAGATAGCCCGCGATCAGCCCGCCATGGCCGATCCCGCCGGCGACGAAGATCGGCACTTCGGCGGCAAGCGGCGGGAGGATCTCCTGCGCCAGCACCGAGGTCGAGACCGGGCCGATATGGCCGCCCGCCTCCATCCCTTCGATGACGAGCGCGTCGACCCCGGAGCGGATCAGCTTTTTCGCGAGCGCCAGCGCCGGGGCGAAGCAGATCAATTTTGCTCCGCCCGCCTTCACCCGGTCGATCGCGCCCGCCGGCGGCAGGCCGCCCGCGAAGACGACATGGGCCACGTCGTGCCGTTTGCAGACGTCGATCAGTTCGGAGAGCATTGGGTGCATGGTGATGAGGTTGACGCCGAACGGCCGGTCCGTGCGCTTTTTGGTCTCGGCGATCTCGGTGTCGAGCAAATCGGGGGTCATCGCGCCGCAGGCGATCACGCCGAACGCGCCGGCATTGGACAAGGCCGAGACGAGATTGCGCTCCGAGATCCAGCTCATCGCGCCGCCGAGGATCGCGACCTCGCAGCCGAGGAAGTCGGTCCCCCGCTGCATCAGCCGCGCGAGCCGCTCGTGGCCGGTGCTCATTCGCCGTCCTCCGCGTCGAGGCCGTAGGCGGTGTGAAGGACGCGCACGGCAAGCTCGGTATATTCCTCCGGGATCAGCACGCTCACCTTGATCTCCGAGGTGGTGATGGCGAGGATGTTGATGTTCCGGTCGGCCAGCGTCTCGAACATTTTCGCGGCGATGCCGGCAGTGGAGCGCATGCCAACGCCGACCGCGCTCACCTTCACGACATGGGTCTCGGTGACGATCTCCTCGAAGCCGATCGCATCGCGCACCTTCTCCAGCTCGGCGACGCTGTGCGCCAGCGCGGCGGTCGGCACGGTGAAGGTCAGCACGCTCGGCTCGCCGCGCCGGGGCACGCTCTGCACGATCATGTCGACGTTGACGTTCGCCGCCGCGAGCGGGGCGAAGATGGCGGCGACCGTGCCCGGATTGTCGGGGAGCCCGGTCAAGGTCACCATCGCCTCGTTCTTGTCGTGGGCGATGCCGGTGATGACGTTGCGTTCCATGATCTCTTCCTCGATGGCCTCGTCGCCGACGATCATCGTCCCCGGCCGGTCCTCGAACGAGGACAGGACCTGCAGAGGCAATTTGTAGCGCATCGCCAGGCCCACCGAGCGGGTCTGGAGCACCTTGGCGCCCACCGAGGCGAGCTCGAGCCTCTCCTCATAGGTGACCTTGTCGAGCTTGCGCGCGCGCGGGACGATTCGGGGGTCGGTCGTGTAGACGCCGTCGACGTCGGTGTAGATGTCGCAGCGGTCCGCCTTCATCGCCGCGGCGAGCGCCACCGCCGAGGTATCCGAGCCGCCCCGGCCGAGCGTGGCGAGCGCATTGTCCTGGGTGACGCCCTGGAAGCCCGGAATGACCGCGATCCCGCCGCCGTCGAAGACCCGCTCCAGCACCTCGACGTCGATCCCCTCGATCAGGGCGGCGGCATGGCCCGAGGCCCGGATCGGAAGCTGCCAGCCCATGTAGGAGCGGGCGTTCAATCCCATGCCCTGGAGCGTGATCGCGAGCAGGCCGCTGGTCACCTGCTCGCCGGAGGCGACAACGACGTCATATTCGCGTGGATCGTAAAGCGAGGCGGCCTCGCGGCAGAGCTGGACGAGCCGGTCGGTCTCGCCCGCCATCGCCGAAACGACCACGGCAACCTGGTTGCCCGCCTCGACCTCCCTGCGTACGCGCGCGGCGACATGGCGGATACGCTCGATCCCCGCCATCGACGTGCCGCCGAACTTCATCACGATGCGAGGCATTGAGCTCCCGAGCGGGCATGGGAAAATGTCGGCGGCACTGTTAGGGAGCGGCCATGGCACATGCAAGCGAGCCCGCCGCCACCGTCGACGGTACCGTAGATCCCGGGGAAGCCGCCCATTTCGGCAAGCTCGCCGCCGACTGGTGGGACCCGAAGGGCAGCTCGGCGATGCTGCACCGGCTCAATCCGGCGCGGCTCAAATATATCCGCGAGGCGATCGACCATCATTGGCAGGCGGACGAGCACGATTTGAAGCCGCTCGCCGGCAAGCGCGCCGCCGACGTCGGCTGTGGCGCCGGCCTACTCGCCGAGCCGCTGGCGCGGCTGGGCGCCGCGGTGACCGCGATCGACGCGGCCGAGGAGAATATCGAGGCGGCGCGGCTCCACGCGCAAGGGCAGGGGCTGGAGATCGACTATCGAACCGGCGGCGCCGAGGCGCTCGACGGGCGCTACGACCTCGTCACCGCGATGGAGGTGGTCGAGCATGTCGCCGATGTTCCCGCCTTCGTCGGCGCGCTGTCGGCGGCGCTGGCCGAGGATGGGCTGCTGATCCTCTCGACCCCCAACCGCACGACCTGGTCGCGGCTGGTGTTGATCGGCATCGGCGAAGGCACCGGCGCGATTCCCAGGGGCACGCACGACTGGGGCAAGTTCCTGACCCCCGAGGAGCTGACGGCGCGCCTCGAAGCGGCGGGGCTGAAGGTGACCGACGTCACCGGCCTCGGCTGGACGCCGACCCGCGGCTTCCAGCTCGGCGCCGATACCAGCCTCAACTATCTGGTGACGGCGAAGCGCGCCTGATCCTGAGCCCTCACCCCGGCCGACTCCCAAAGTATACGAAGTCACCGCGGATCGTGGGAGAAAGTTCAGCAATTTCAGTGGCGGGGGGATCAGCAGCCGCGGGATGAAGCAAACGAGATCAAAGAGCCGTGCACCGGAGCGGATCGCCCCGAGTCGCGGGCGAGCATGACAGGCCAAATCCTATTTGTATCCAACAATCGGCACGTCAGGGGCGGGGCCACGACGGCCGGTGCCAGCCGGCCAGCCGTGGCCTCTTCCCTCACTCGGAGAAGCTGCGCGCCTGCTGGCCGACAAGGGTGACCTCGACGCGCCGGTTCAGCTGCCGCCCGGCCGCGTTGGCGTTGCTGGCGGCGGGGATCGTCTCGCCATGGCCGGCGACGAGGAACTCGCCCTCGTAAACGCCCATCGTGCTCAATGCCGCGCGAACGGTGCCGGCCCGCCGTTCCGAAAGGAGCTGGTTGGCGGCGTCGCCGCCGACCGAATCGGTGTGGCCGTCAATCCGCACGGGGACGTCCGGATTGGCGCTGAGATAGGAAGCGAGGGGGCGCAGGCGTTCGGCGGCCATCGGGCGCAGCCGCGCGCTGCCGGTCTCGAACAGCACGTCCTGAAGGTCGAACGTCGCACCCTGCTCGGTTTGCCGCATCCGATAGCCGCGCATGCCGCGCCGGTCCCACTCGCGATGCTCGGCCACCGGGCGGGCGATATCGCGGCGCTCCCAATCGAAGCGGTCGCGGCGCCCGCCGCCCGCAAGGCGCAGGAAGGCGCGGTTGGCTTCGTTCGCCTCGCGCGGGTTGATACGGCCGTCATCGTTGCGATCGAAATTGCGCATGACGAAGGCGCGGCCGCGCGGGGTGCGCCGCAGCTCCGGCAGGAGGCGGGAAACGCCGGCGCCGGCAAGGCGGTGATCGCGTTCGCCGGCGCGGTCGCCGCCCCGGTCGAAGCGGTCCTGGGCGAAGGCGGGGGTGGCCAGAACGGTCAGCGCGGCGGCGAGCGCGAGGGCCCGGCCGGATGGGGATTTGAGGTTATTCACTTCTGTTCTCCTGAGAGAAGGGCGCCCGTTGCCGGACGCCCCTCTTGTTCAACCAGTGGTTCGGCTCAACGGCAGCGAAGGTTGCGGCTGTTGCCGCGGTCGACCTCGCGGCCGATCGCTCCGCCCGCGAACGCGCCGATGAGCGTGCCGAGCGTGCTCGAGCGGCCGCCGTCGAGCGAGTTGCCGATCAGGGCGCCGGCGCCGGCGCCGGTGATCAGGCCGGTCGTGCCGGCGTTGCGGC
>NZ_JBQTJC010000247.1:0-8193 GCF_052387495.1 Sphingosinicella sp.
TTCATCAGGTGCAGCACCGCGCGGCGCGCCGAGCGCGGGCCGAGGCCGGGGAGCCGCGCCAGCGCCTGGGTCAGCGCCTCGATTTCCTGCGATGCCATGACGCCTCCTCTGTCATTACGAGCGGAACGACGCAATCCGGCGCACGAACGGGATTGCTTCGTCGCGATGCTCCTCGCAATGACGGACACCATGCGCATCGCCTTCATGGGAACGCCGGATTTCGCCGTGCCGACGCTCGACGCCCTGCTCGAAGCGGGGCACGAGGTCGTGGCGGTCTACACCCAGCCGCCGCGGCGGGCGGGGCGCGGCAAGGCGCTGACCCCCTCCCCCGTCCAGCGGCGCGCCGAGGCGGCTGGGATCGCGGTGCGGACGCCCGCGAGCCTGCGCGATGCGGCGGCGCAGGCGGAGTTCGCCGCGTTCGATCTCGATGCGGCGGTGGTCGCGGCCTACGGGCTGATCCTGCCCGAGCCGATCCTCAATGCGCCGAGGCACGGCTGCCTCAACGTCCACGCCTCGCTCCTGCCCCGCTGGCGCGGCGCCGCTCCGATCCAGCGCGCCATTCTCGCCGGCGACGAAATGACCGGCGTGTGCATCATGGGCATGGAAAAGGGCCTCGACACCGGCCCGGTCTTCGCCTGTCGCGAGACTCCCGTCGGACGCAAGACGGCGGGCGAACTGACCGCTGAGCTGGGTGAAATTGGCGCGGGGCTGATGGTCGAGGTGCTCGCGCAAAAGCCGGAGCCGGTGCCGCAGCCGGAAGACGGCGTCACTTATGCTTCCAAGATCGACAAAGCGGAAACCAGGCTCGATTTTTCCCGCCCCGCGATCGAAGTCGAGCGGCAGATCCGCGCCTTCAATCCGCCGGGCGCCTGGTTCGACCATGGAAGCGAGCGCATCCGTATCCTCGCGGCGCAGCCGGTGCCGGGCGCGGCGGAGCCCGGGACAGTGATCGACGACCATCTCGCCATCGCCTGCGGCGGCGGCGCTCTGATCCCGACCATCGTCCAGCGCGCCGGGCGGGTGGCGATGGGCCCCGACGAATTATTGCGCGGCTTCGCGATCCCGAAGGGCACACGGCTCGGATGACGCGCTTCCGGCTGACCATCGAATATGACGGGCGGCCCTATATGGGCTGGCAGCGGCAGGCGCATGGCCCTTCCGTGCAGCAGGCGATCGAGGAGGCGATCCAGGGCATCACGCATGAAGACGTGACGCTCCACGCGGCGGGGCGGACCGACGCGGGGGTCCATGCGCTGGCGATGACCGCCCATGTCGACATCGCCAAGCCGATCGGCGCGCATCGGCTGATGGACGGCACCAATGCCAAGCTGAGGCCGCAGCCGATCGCGATCCTCTCGGCAGAGGAGACGGACGAGGACTTCCATGCCCGTTTCTCGTGCGTCGGGCGGCGCTATTGCTATCGCATCGCCAACCGGCGCGCACCGCTCGCGCTCGACGCGGGGCGTGCGTGGCGGGTGCCGGTCGTGCTCTATGCGGACGAAATGAACCGGGCGGCGCAGGTGCTGGTCGGCCGGCACGATTTCACCACCTTCCGTTCCGCCCATTGCCAGGCGGAGAGCCCGGTCAAGACGCTCGACCGGCTGACCGTGCGGCGGCTGGGCGAAGTGATCGAGATCGAGGCGGCGGCGCGGAGCTTCCTCCACCATCAGGTGCGCTCGATGGTCGGCTGCCTCGAACTGGTCGGGCGCGGCAAATGGACGAAGGCGGATCTGAAAGCGGCGCTGGAGGCGAAGGACCGCGCCGCGCTGGGCTTCAACGCGCCGCCCGACGGGCTTTACTTTGTCGGGGCGTCCTATCCGGGCGACGAGAATTAGTCGCGCCGAGGCCGAACAGGCGCTGGAGCGATTTGTCGAGCATGAAGAGCTGCCAGAGCAGGCGGCCGTGATCGGCGCGGCCGCTCTGGTGGGCCGCGGCGATGCGGGCGATCTCGGCTGAATCGAACCAGCCAGTTTCAGCGAGCGCGGAGCCGTGGGCGATCGCCGCCGCTTCGGCCGCGAGCGGGCCCCGGAACCAAGCGCTGACCGGAGTGACGAAGCCCATCTTACGCCGGTGGAGGATGTCATCGGGCAGCCGATCGGCGAGCGCGCGCTTGAGCAGCCATTTGCCGCTGCCGCCGCGCAACCGCATACGAGCCGGGAGCCGGGCGGCGAACTCGATCAGGCGGTGGTCGAGCAAGGGCTCGCGCGCTTCGAGGCTGACCGCCATCGAGGTGCGGTCGACCTTGGTGAGGATATCGCCGGGCAGCCAGAGCTTGAGATCGGCATATTGGGCGCGGGAGAGCGGGTCGCTCGCCGGCGCCTCCGCCATGGCGCGGACATAGCGGGCCTCGGCGACATGGCCGTCCAAGGGTGCGGTGAAGATGCGGCGGCGGATCGCCTCGGGCGTGACGCCGACGGCATTGGCATAAGCGAGGCCGCTCCCCTGTCCCAGCGCCTGCAATGTAGTCTTGGCGCGCAGGGCTTGGGGCGCCCAGTCCATTTTCGGATAGATACCGCCCAGCGCCCCCGCGAGACGGCCGAGCGGCCCGGGCAGGAGGCGGCGCGCGCGCTCCTCGGCCATGAACAGGCGGTAGCGGCGATAGCCGGCGAAGGCCTCGTCGGCGCCGTCGCCGGAGAGGGCAACCTTCACCTTCTCGCGGGCGAGCGCGGAGACCTGGTAGGTCGGCAAGGCGGAGGCATCGGCGAAGGGCTCGTCGAAGGCGTCGGCGAGCCGGTCGATCAGGGCGAAATCGTCGGCGGCGACGATCCGCTCGCGGTGGTTGGTGGCGAAGCGGGTCGCGACCTCGCGCGCATAGCTTGTCTCGTCATGGTCGGCCTCGTCGAAGCCAATCGAGCAGGTCTCGACCGCGCCCCGGCTCGCCTCGGCCATGAAGGCGACGACCGCCGAGCTGTCGACGCCGCCGGAGAGGAACGCGCCATAGGGCACGTCGGCGACCATGCGCGAGGTCACCGCGTCGCGGAGGCGCGCGACCAATTCCTCCTCGAGCGCCTTGGCGGGGCGCCGGTCGGGGTTGGAGAAGTCGACGTCCCACCAGCGCAGAGGCTGGGGCACGGCATGGCCCCGTCGGACCAGCAGGAAATGGCCGGCGGGGAGCTTCTGCACGCCGGCGACGATCGAGGTGTCGTCGGGGACGTAGCCGTAAGCGAGGAAATCCTCGATCGCCTTCGGATCGGGCGCGCGGCGGAGGCGCGGATGGGCGAGCAGACCCTTCAATTCGGAGGCGAAGATCAGGGCGCCATCACCGAGCTCGGCGTAGAAAAGCGGCTTCACGCCGAGCCGGTCGCGGGCGAGAAAGAGCGCGTCCCGGTCGGCGTCGTAGAGCGCGAAGGCGAACATGCCGTTGAAGCGCGAGAGGCAATCCGGTCCCCATTGTCGCCAGGCGGCGAGGATCACCTCGGTGTCGCTCTCGCTGACGAAGCGGTGACCCCTGGCTTCGAGCTCGGCGCGGACCTCGCGGAAATTGTAGATCATGCCGTTGAAGCTGATCGCGATGCGGCGGTCCGGGGTCAGCATCGGCTGGACGCCGGCGTCGGAGAGATCGACGATGGCGAGACGGCGATGGCCGAGGCCGACGCCCGGCGCGGTCCAGACGCCCGCCCCGTCAGGGCCGCGATGGGCGAGAGTCGCCGCCATCGCCTCGACGCGCGCCGGATCGACGGGCTTGGGTACGTCCGGGTGAAAGATGCCGGCGATGCCGCACATTAGGGCCTACTCCAGGCCGGCGGCGCGGTCGGCGAGTCGCTCGACCGGCCCCAGAGCGGCGAGGAAGGCGTCGATCTGCGGACGGGCGCTGGTCCCGGTCGCGGGCTGCGGCGCGGAGACGAGCACCGCCACCGCCCGCTGCGGCCCGCCGATCAGCCGTGCCTTCATCGTCTCCAGCTTCACCCCCATCGCGCTCCCCGTCAGGATATCGCCGATTCGGTAGAAGCTCACGACCTCGCGCACCAGCCCGTGCGAGCCGATCCGCTCCGCCCGCCCGTTCGGCGGAGCGGGCGCGTCGCCGGTCCACGCCCAGGCGCCGTCCGGCGCGACCGCCCCCTGGCCGAAGCCGACCAGCTCGCGCCCTTCGGACTGACGAGCATAGACGGCGATCGCGAGATCGACCTCGCGCCCGGCCGAATCGCGGTAGCGGGCGATGCGGAAGAGGTCGGCGCCGGCATAATAAGGCCGCCAGACGATGCGGTCGAGCGCCGGGACGCGCTGCCAGCCCGGCACGTCCGGGAGCGCGAATTCCGAAGGTACTTCGTTCACACCGGTCGTTGCGATGGCGCTGGTCCAGGCGAGCGGCAGGATCACGAGAGTTAGCGCGGCGAGCGCGGTGAAGGCGAGCGGCGAGCGTTTCGGTCCGGGGCGGAAGCTCAGACGGTCGAGCCAAGGCTCGTCGGTGCCCCGGTCGAAGAAGGGCCAGGCGGCGGCAAGGATCAGGGCGATGACGATCGCGAAGAAGACACCGCCGTAGATCACATGGTCGAAGCTCGCGGCGAACTCGACGCTGCCGGTTTGCTCGGCGACGTAGATCGTCGCCCAGGCGCGGACGCCGTTGGCGAGGATCGGGACGACGATCGCGACGGCCATGAAGGCGATCCGCCGCGGCCAGCTGCGGAAGCAGACATTCGCGACGAGCGCGCCGAAAGCGACCATCGCGATCAGGAAGCGCGCGCCGGCGCAGGCCTCCGCCACCTCGAAATAGCCGATCGGAGTGGTGATGAAGATGCCTTCGAGATGCGCCGGCACGCCCGAGATGCCGAGCAGGGCCATGGCGATGTCGGCGGTGACCGTCTGCAGCCAGGGCACCAGCTCCGCGCCCGCCGGGACGAGGAAGAGAGCGTAGAAGATCGGGAATGCGAGGCCGCGCGTGACGTTCCAGCCGAGGCAGGCGATCACCGCGCCCTGCAGCATGAAGATCAGCGCGAAGTGGCGGACCAAAGCCACCCCGCCCGCCTCGCCGAGCAGCCAGGCGAGCGCGCCGGCGCCCAGCAAAGCGAGCCCCGCCGGCCAGGCGGAGGGACTGAGCTGCCTGAGCTCGGGCAGACGCTGCCAGACCAGCCAGGCGATGATCGGCGGGATCAGCAGGCAATGATTGAAGGTCGCGTTGTTCCACCAGTAAACCGCCTTGTCGGCGGCGTCGCGCACGATCTGGCCGAGGATCGCCGCGTCGAGGGCGCCGAGCGCGAGGAGGTGCGTGCGCCAAGCTGAGGGAGCGATCGGCCGGGCGATGGGCAGCGCGACGGTCATGCCGCCGCTTTCCGGCCCGCCGGCGCGACGATCCCGGCGAGCGGCGCGAGGCGGTGCTCCCAGCTGTAGCTTCGGGTGACGAGCGCACGCGCCGCCGCGCCGAGTGCGTCCCGCGCGGCGCGGTCGTCGAGCAGATGGGCGATCTCCTCCGCCATCGCTTCGGCGCCGTCGGCGACGATCAGGTCGCGGTCCGGCTCGGCTTCGATCCCCTCGAATGCTTGCGGCGAGGCGACCACGGGGCGCGCCATCGCCATCGCCTCGAGCACCTTGTTCTGGATGGCGCGCGCGATGCGCCAGGGCGCCACCACCAAATCGCAAGCTGCGAGCCACGAGCGGATGTCCGGCACCGCCCCGGTCACCATCACCCGATCGCTTGCCAGCGCCTGGACCTCGGCGGTCGGCGCGCGGCCGGCGATGACGAAGCGCGCCCGGGGCACGAGCGGCAGCACCTCGCGGGCGAACCAGGTCACTGCGTCGATATTTGGTGGATAATCCATCTGACCGGTGAAGAGCAGAACCGGCCCCTCGCCCCGCTCAGCCTCGCTTGGGCGCGGGAAGTCTGCTTCGGGATCGAAGAAGGCGAAGTCGATGCCGTTGGAAAGCGCGCGGATGTTGCCGAGCCCGGTGCGGGACCGGAACAGCGCCACCTCGGCCTCGCTGACGAAGGTGCAGACGTTGGCGCGGGCTGCCGTTGTTTTCTCGAAGGCGGCGAGCCTGACCGCTTCGCGCCGCCAGACCCAGCGCATCGGGCCGGACCCGTCCTCGGCATATTGCGCGAACTTGGCGGAATCGACGTCGCCGAAATCCATCACGAAGCGCTGCGCGCAGACCTCCGGCACGAACTGCGCCATCTGGCCGGAATAGGCGAAGATCGCTCCGACCTCGTCCCGCTCCAGCAGCCGCGCGACGAAGCCGCGCAGCCTGTCGCTGTCGAACAGGGTCAGCGAGACCGGCTTTTCGGCGAGCAAGGCGCGGGCGCCCGCCACGGCTTTGCCAGCGCGGCGCACCTCGACATGCGCCTCGCCGAGCCGGCCGCCCAGCGCTTCCCGAAGCGCCGGCAGGTGCGCCGCATCGGCCTCGTCGTCGGCGAAGCAGGCGAGATGGACCCGCGCCAACCTGGCGAGGTGCCGGATCAAGTGCCACGAGCGAATCTTGTCGCCCCGGTCCGGCGGGAACGGGATGCGGTGGGCGAGGAAGAGGATGTCCTTCATCCCAACCCCCGCGCGATCAGGGGGCCGGCGCGGTTGGCGAGCCACAGCGGCAGCTTCCGCCAGGCCGCGACCTTGAACCGGTATTTCGGGTTGAGCGGGTTGACCTCGCGCGGCGCCACGCCGCTCGCGGTGCGCACGGCATAGACGAGCGGCGTCTCGGCGAAGCCCCAGATCTTCTTGCGCTGCCAAGGGCCTGTGCCGACCTTGGAGCGGCCGAAATCGGCGCGGGTGCAGCCGCGCTCGATCGCCCGGCGCATCACCTCGTAATAGATCAGATCGTTGGCGCGCCAGTGTCGCGCCGCGAAAATGCCGCCGCCCCAGAAAGGCTGGCAGGTGCCTTTGAAATAGAAGTTGAGCAAGGCGGCGAGCGGCTTGCCGTCCTTCCAGACCGCGACGATGTCGGCCTCGTCGCCGAACGCATCGAGCGCCGCGGCGAACAGGGCTTTGGGGAAGATCGGGGTGCCGAGATTGCGGACGCTCTCGCCATAGACACGGAAATGCGCATCGCGATGACGGGCGTCGCCGCCGGCCGACGTCTCCAGCGCGAAATCGAGGCCGCGCTTGACCTCGGCGCGCTGCCGGCGGGCGATCGATTCGAGCAGGGTCTCGGCGTCGCCGGGCAGGTCGCGATCGAAATTGGCATAGATGCCTTCGCTGGTCGCCCAGCCTTGCGGAACCGGTCCGCCGCGCAGTTCGGCGGAGCCGCAGCCAAGCCGTTGGGCGAGCGCCCAGGCGGCTTCGGCGAGCGGCGCGGCGCCCTCGCCGAGGATGCCACCGCCCGTGCCGAAGCCGGCCGAGACGAGCGCGTCACCGAATAGGCGCGAGCGGACATGAGTGAGCGGCAGGCAGCCGACCAATGCCCCGCCGCGCTCGGCGAGCAGATAATGCGCCTGCTGCCCGCAACCGCGATCGACCGCCGCGCTCCATTGCGGGCGGTGAAAGATCGTGCCCTCGGCCGCCTCGGCGACGAATTCGTCGATCCGGGCGCGCTCGGCGGCGCTGGCGAGATCGGCGGGGCGGACCGCGACCTTCAAGGGCGCGGGCGCGTTCATTGCAGCCGCGCCGCTTCCGTCGCCGCGACCTCGTCGGTGCGGCCCCAATCGTGCGCGCGAAGCAGCTTCAAGAGCTTCGGCCGCATGCCTTCGAGGTTGGTGTAATGGCGCAGCTTCGACTTGATCGAGGCGTCGGCGACGCGCGGCTGGCCGGGATCGATCTCCCAGGGGTGGAAATAGAAGATCGCCGGCCGCGCCTCGCGCCGGTTCACCTGCCCCACAGCCCAGCTGGAAAAGGCGTAAGGCAGGATTCGGAAGAAGCCGCCGCCGCCCGCCGCGACGCGCCGGCCGATGAGGTCGAGCGTCGTTACCGGCAGCTCGATCAGGTCGGCGCCGCCGACCGGACGCCAGGCGAAGCGCGGTGCCTCGCGCCAGCCATAATGATCGTGCGCGACCGGCGCGACGCTGGACGAATAGGCATAGCCCTGCTCGGCCAGCACCGCATGCGCCCAGGGCGTCCGCGGATCGATCGAGAAGCTCGGCGCGCGATATCCGGTCACGGCCGTGCCCGACGCGTCCTCGATCGCCTTGCGCGCCTTGACGATGTCGGCGCGAAACTCGGCCTCGCTGAGGGTGAAGACTCGACGATGGTCCCAGCCGTGGCTGGCGACCTCGTGGCCGGCCTCGGCGATGCGGCGGATCAGCGCCGGGTGGCGCTCGGCGACCCAGCCCAG
>NZ_JBQTJC010000248.1:0-3459 GCF_052387495.1 Sphingosinicella sp.
GCCTCGATGCTCCGCTCCATTGCCTGGCGCTTCCATCCGGGATGCTTGCGCACCAGACGCTTGGCGGCCTTCAGCTCATCGACCGGCATCATGATCCACCGCCCGACCGCGCTCACGCGGTTGGACCCGGATCCGGACTTCATGGACTTCGGCATCGAGACCTCCTACTTTCAGGGGGTCTCACGAAAGCGTGCGGCCGCGAGAACCCCATTGGCGGGGACGGCCAGGCACCTGGCCGTCTTAGCCGGCCGGGGGTTCGGCGGCGGGCCTCATTGTCGCGCGGACAAGGGGTGGGTCCAACCCCCTTTCATGGGCCGACTTCTAAGCCTTTCATGTCGCGGTGATTTTTCGTGAGAATCGCCGAAAATCCACTTTACTTTCGTGGGTTATCGGGGGGTGGAGAGGGCTTCGGATTGCGGCCCCACGCTCGAACAAATGGGCGATTCGCGAGCGGGCGGCCTGCTTCCCTGCTGGCGAAGATTTTTACCCTGCCCGCGAAATATTATACCCTGCCCGATCGCGCGGGAAACGGGCAGGCAAGTCGCTGATTTTGCAGGGTTCTAGACGGCAATGGAGGCCGGCCGAGTCCAATTGCGTTTTTTTCGCGGTTTGCAGGGAAACGGTACCACCGGCCATGCCTTCGGAGAAAGTCGCGGAAATTGCGGCTCATAAAGGGATCGGGTGCGCTCTCCGCGGTACCTTTTGGGAGAGAATTTGGCGCGGAAAGGCGGGAATTTCGCGGTGACCGGCGCGGCGTTCTCGGCAGCGGCAGACTAAGTGGCGGAGAGGGAGGGATTCGAACCCTCGGAACGCTTGCGCGCTCAACGGTTTTCGAGACCGCCCCGTTCGACCACTCCGGCACCTCTCCGCTGAGCGAGGCTCGCTAGGCCCGCCTCAAGGCGCGCCCGGTCGAATGAGCGGGGCGCTCTAGCCCAAGGACCGGACCTTGCCAAGCCGCCTTGCTTGCCGCCTCGGCGGCGAAGGCCTACATGGGTGACATGACCGCCACCGACAACCGACCGCAGGCCGAAGGCGCCCCCAAGGCGCCGCCGATCGCCCATGCGCGCTTTTCGATCGGCGACGTCGTCAAGCATCGCATGTTCGATTTCCGCGGCGTGATCTTCGACATCGATCCGGTCTTCGCGAACAGCGAGGAATGGTATCAGTCAATCCCCGAGGACGTCCGCCCGCCCAAGGACCAGCCTTTCTATCACCTGCTCGCCGAGAATGCGGAGAGCTCCTACGTCGCCTATGTCAGCCAGCAGAATCTGCTGCCCGACGAGGAGGATCTCCCCGTCGACCATCCGGCGATCCGGGACATGTTCGAGGGCTTCGAACGGGGGCGCTATCGGCTGCGCCCCGAGCGGCGGCACTGACGGCCCCGACAGGCCGTCACCCCGGCGAAGGCCGGGGTCTCGCGGGAAGGGCCGCGACCTCTTGTCCCGAGATTCCGGCCTGCGCCGGAATGACGGGGGTGGGTTGGTTGACAGCGGCGGCCTCGCTATGTAGCAGCCGGCGTCCCGCGCTTGAGGCGTGCCTCGGCGCGGCCAAGCTATTTTGATTTATTGGATAGGCCCATGTTCGCAATCGTGCGCACGGGCGGCAAGCAATATCGCGTCGCCGCCGGAGACAAGATCGTCGTCGAGAAGCTCGCCGGAGAGGCGGGCGACAGCGTCACCCTGGACGACGTCCTGCTGGCCGGCGACGGCGGCGAGCTGAAGTCGACCGACGGGCTCACCGTCGCCGCCGAGATCGTCGCCCAGGCGAAAGCCGACAAGGTCACCGTCTTCAAGAAGAAGCGCCGCCACAATTACCGCCGCAAGCGCGGCCACCGCCAGCAGCTGACGATCCTCAAGATCGTGAGCATCGGCGGCAAGGGCGCGAGCAAGAAGGCCAAGGTGGACGAAGCGCCCAAGGCGGAGGCGCCGGCCAAGGGCGGCGTCGAGACGCCCGCCAAGGCAAGGGCGGAGGCGCCGAAGAAGGCAGCCGCGACCAAGAAGGCCGCCGACAAAGGCGATGCTGCACCCGCGAAGAAGGCTTCGACAAAGAAGCCTTCTGCTGCTAAGGGTAAATGAACGGAATCGGGTTTAGAGAAGAACCATGGCACATAAGAAAGCAGGCGGCTCGTCGCGTAACGGCCGCGATTCACAGGCGAAGCGCCTCGGCGTGAAGAAGTTCGGCGGCGAGAATGTCGTCGGCGGCAACATCATCGTGCGCCAGCGCGGCACCAAATATTATCCGGGTCAGAATGTCGGCATCGGCAGGGATCATACCCTGTTCGCGCTTACCGACGGCACCGTCGCGTTTCGCGACGGCAAGCTCGGCCGCAAGTACGTCCACATTATGTGTGCGCAACCGGCGGCGGAATAGGGGCAGCCAAGGACGGGCTGCCCAGGGAAGGGTGGCCCAAGGGTTCCAACGGAACCATGTGAGGGAGAGGCCACCGCCTCTCCCTTTTTCATTTCTCCCTCACAACGACGTGTCGCCGGGCCGTCATGCCGCGAAGGCATGGGCCGGCGCGAGTGAAGGGGAAGTGAGATGTTCGCGAGAACCCAGAGACTGCTCTTGAGGCCCGGCTTCCGGGAGGACGCGCCCGCGCTCTTCCGGGCGATCGCCGACGAGGCGATCGTCCGCAACCTCGCCACCGCCCCCTGGCCCTATCGTTTCGCGGACGCGGAGAGCTTCCTTTCGCGCGAGCAGGAGGCCGCCTGCCTGATCTTCCTGCGCACGCAAGGCGCGCCGCGGCTGATCGGCGGGGTGGGCTTCGGCCCCACGCCGGACGGCGGGCAGGAACTCGGCTACTGGATCGCGCGGCCCTATTGGGGGCTCGGCTTCGCGACCGAGGCGGCGCGGGCGATGATTGCCAACGCCCGCGATTCGCTGCGGCTGAGGCGGCTCGAGGCGGGGCATTTCCTCGACAATCCGGCCTCGGGCCGGGTGCTGAGCAAGCTCGGCTTCCGCCCGACCGGCACGGTTTCGCGCTACAGCGCGGGCCGGCGCGCCGAGGCGCCCTGCCGTGAGCTCGTGCTGGACCTCCAGGACGAAGCGGAGGCGCCGACCGAGGTCCGCGCGATGGCGGCCAAGGCCTCCACGAGGTGGCGTGGGCCCGGACCTTCGCCGGCCGCGCGGTCCTCTGGGTTGCGCAGGGGGCAGTCGTCGACCGAAAGGCAGCCACAGCCGATGCAGGACTCGAGGCGGTCGCGGAGGCGACTCAGCAGCGCGATGCGGCGATCGAGGTCGGCGCGCCAGGCGCCGGCGAGCTTCGTCCAGCCGGCCTTGCCGGCGGGCAGCGAATCCAGGCGCCGGCGGATCTCGGCGAGTGGGATGCCGACCGCCTGCGCGACGCGGATGATCGCCACCCGGCGCAGCACGGCGCGCTCGTAGCGGCGCTGGTTGCCGCCGCTGCGCCAGCTCTCGATCAGTCCCTCGCGCTCGTAGAAATGGAGCGCGGAGACGGAA
>NZ_JBQTJC010000249.1:0-2852 GCF_052387495.1 Sphingosinicella sp.
CGCGCTGGGGAGCCATCGTCTCGAGCAGGAACAGGATCAGGTCGCGGATCCGCTCGCGGATCTTGAGCGCCGCGATCCGCTCGTCGGGAAAGGCGTCGAGCATCGCCTTGTCCACCCAGTCGAACCAGGCGTCGATCATCTGAGCCTGCCCGCCCGGGAAAGCGAGCCGGGCGCGGTCCGCGGGAACGCCGAGCTCCTCCGCCGCCATCGCCAGCGCCTCGTTCGACCAGCCGTCGAAGGCGGCATGCTTCGGCACCAGCGGGGCGAGCGCGTCGCGAAGCTCGTCGAGGTTCATCTCGAGCGGGTCGGCCATGACGGCTCAATGGCCCTGGGGCGCTGGGGTTGCAAGCCTCGGCCCCGGCAGCCGGATGAGAACGAGAGCGGCGCAGATCAGCAGCGCGCCCATCGCGTCGGCCAGAGAGAGGCGCTCGTCATAAGCAAGCCAGCCGATCACCGCCGAGGCGACCGGCTGGGTGAGCAGGCCGAGCCCGACCACCAGCGGCTTCAAATGGCCCATTGCATAGACGAGCAGGCCCTGCCCGATCAGCTGGCTGCCGAGCGAGAGCAGGACGAGCGGCGTCCAGTCGCCCGGCATCACCGCCTCGCCCCGCGCCAGCGCGAAGATCAGAAGCGGCAGGGCCCCGGCGACCGTGGCGATGGCGAGGACGGGCCAGGGCGCCATCGTCCGCCGCGCCCGATCGACCATGATCAGATAGAGCGTGTAGAAGAAGGCCGCGACGAGAGCGAGCAGGTCGCCGGTGAAATGGTCCGGCGAAAGCTCGTAGCTGCTGCCGAGCAGCAACGCCGCGCCGACCGCCGCAAGAAGGAGCGCAAACCCCTGCAGCCGTCCCGGCAGCGCGCGCAGCACGAGGAAGCCGTAGAGCACGAAAAGGAAGCTCGACATGTTGCCGAACAGAGTCGCGTTGGCGAGCCTGGTACGCAGGATCCCCTCGTGCCAGGCGGCGAGATCGGCGGCGAAGAACAGACCGCCGAGCGCCACCGCGCCGACCAGCGCCCAGCCGGGAGAGGCCCGACCGCGGCCCTGGCGGAGCGCGAAGACGGCGAGGAAGGGCGCAGCCAGCGCCAGCCGCCAGAAGGCCGAGGCGACCGGCCCGACATCGGCCAGCCGCACCATCCACGGCCCCGCGGCGAGCGCCAGGTTCGCCAGGATCAAGGCGGCGAAGGCAAAGCGATGGGCGGGTGGGATCGTGGTCATGAGCGCCGCCGCTTGCGGCGGCGCCCGGCCGGGGTCAAGCGAAGCGCTGCTTGAGCGCGAGCATCGCCAGCGCCGCCTTGGCCGCCTCGCCGCCTTTGTCCTTCTCGTCCGGCCGGGCGCGGGCAAGGGCCTGGGCTTCGTTCTCGACGGTGAGGATGCCGTTGCCGATGGCGAGCCCGTCCAGGGTGAGCGCCATCAAGGCCCGCGCGCTCTCCCCGGCGACGATCTCGAAATGATAGGTCTCACCCCGGATCACGACGCCGAGCGCGACGAAGGCGTCGTAGCGCCCCGTCTCCGCCGCCAGCGCAACCGCGCCCGGGATTTCGAGCGCGCCCGGGACGGTGATCGTCTCGTGGCTGTGCCCGGCCGCCTCGATCGCAGCCCGTGCGCCCTCCAGGAGCAGGTCGTTCAAATGGGCGTAGAAACGCGCCTCGATTATCAAGACATGCGCCATGTCAGCCCGTCGTCTCGGGAATGGGCCGCTCGCCGACGATGCTGAGCCCGTAGCCGCCGAGCGCGACCGGGGTGTGGTGACTGTTGGTCAGCAGGATCATCTCGTGCACGCCCAAGGCGGCGAGGATCTGCGCGCCGACGCCGTAATCGCGGAGCTGCTCGCCGTCCGGCTCCACCGCCTCGCCGGCGCGGTGCTTGAGCGCGCGCGACAGGCCGTCGGGCATCGGCCGGTTGATCGCGACGATCGCCCCGGCCCCTTCCGCCGCGATCGCCTTCATCGCCCCTTCGAGCAGGCCGCCGCGCGGTCCTTGCTCGGCGAAGACGTCGGGAAACAGGCTGAGCGCGTGCATCCGCACCAGGGTCGGCGTGTCGGGATCGATCCGGCCTTTGACCAGGGCGATCTGCTCGACCCCCGAGGCCTTGTTCAAAAAGGTCTTGGCGGTCCAGGTCCCGCCCCAGCGGCTCTCGAACTGGGCCTCGGCGGTCTGCTCGACCAGCCGGTCCTTCTTGAGCCGGTAGGCGATCAGGTCCCGGATCGTGCCGATCCTGAGATTGTGCAGCTGGGCGAAGGCGATCAGCCCGTCCATCCGCGCCATCGAGCCGTCATCCTCCATGATCTCGCAGATCACGCCGGAAGGGTTGAGCCCGGCGAGCCGGGCGACGTCGACCGCCGCCTCGGTATGGCCGGCGCGGACCAGCACGCCGCCGTCGCGCGCGGCGATGGGGAAGACATGGCCCGGCGTGACGATATGCTCGGGGCCCTTGGCCGCGTCGATCGCGACCGACACGGTCCGCGCCCGGTCGGCCGCGGAAATGCCGGTCGTCACGCCCTCCCTCGCCTCGATCGAGACGGTGAAGGCGGTCTCGTGGCGGGTGCCGTTCGAGCGGCTCATCGGCGCGAGGCCGAGCGCGTCGACCCGCTCGCGGGTCAGCGCGAGGCAGATCAGGCCGCGGCCGTGCTTGGCCATGAAATTGATCGCGTCGGGCGTTGCCATCTGGGCGGGGATGACGAGATCGCCTTCATTCTCGCGGTCCTCGTCGTCGACCAGGATGAACATGCGGCCGTGGCGCGCCGCGTCGATGTGGGCCGCGGCGCTCGCCATCACGCCGCGGGGGCCCACGGGGAGGTAGCGCTCGAGCTTGGCGTGCGGCGGGGCGGGCGGGGTGCAGTGCGCATGGGCGC
>NZ_JBQTJC010000250.1:0-6905 GCF_052387495.1 Sphingosinicella sp.
AAGCGCTGGAAGGGCCGGCCCTACACCCGCTCGGACGTCAAGAAGGCGATCGTGACGCTGGCCGACGGCCAGTCGATCGACGTCACCACCGGTATCTGAGGCTAGGGACGATGGCACTCAAGCAATACAATCCGACCACCTCGTCGCAGCGCGGCCTGATCCTGGTCGACAAGTCGGCGCTCTGGAAGGGCAAGCCGGTCAAGGCGCTCGTCGAGGGCAAGCGCAAGACGGGCGGCCGCAACAACACGGGCCATGTGACCTCGCGCGGGATCGCCGGCGGGCACAAGCAGAAATACCGCTATATCGACTTCAAGCGTCGCAAGTGGGACGTCGCGGCGACCGTCGAGCGGCTGGAGTACGATCCGAACCGGACCGCCTTCATCGCGCTGGTGAAATATGAGGACGGCGAGCTCGCCTACATCCTCGCGCCGCAGCGTCTCGCCGCGGGCGACACGGTCGTCGCCGGCCGCAAGGTCGACGTGAAGCCGGGCAATGCGATGGAGCTCGGCCAGATGCCGGTCGGCACGATCGTCCACAATGTCGAGATGAAGCCGGGCAAGGGCGGCCAGATCGCCCGCGCCGCCGGCACCTATGTCCAGGTCGTCGGCCGCGACAAGGGGATGGTGATCGTTCGCCTCAACTCGGGCGAGCAGCGCTACATTCACGCGAACTGCATGGGGACGGTCGGCGCGGTCTCGAACCCCGACAACCAGAACCAAAATTTCGCCAAGGCCGGCCGTACCCGCTGGAAGGGCAAGCGCCCGCTCACCCGCGGCGTCGCCAAGAACCCAGTCGATCACCCGCACGGCGGCGGCGAAGGCCGCACCTCGGGCGGCCGCCACCCGGTCACCCCGTGGGGCAAGCCGACCAAGGGCGCCCGCACCCGCTCCAACAAGGCGACGGACAAGATGATCATCCGTTCGCGCCACGCGAAGAAGAAGAGGTAAAGATGGCCCGCTCCGTCTGGAAAGGCCCGTTCGTCGAGCTGTCGCTGCTGAAGAAGGCGGAGACCGCGCAGGAGGCCGGTGGCCGCGCCCCGATCAAGACCTGGTCGCGGCGCTCCACCATCCTGCCGCAGTTCGTGGGGCTGACGTTCAACGTCTATAACGGCCGCAAGTTCGTGCCCGTCTCGGTCAACGAGGACATGGTCGGCATGAAGCTCGGCGAGTTCGCGCCGACCCGCTACTTCCCGGGCCACGCGTCCGACAAGAAGGGCAAGAGGTAGGTCATGGGCAAGGAAAAGAACCCGCGCCGCGTCGGCGAGAACGAGGCTCTGGCCGTCGGCGGCCAGATCCGCGGCTCGGCGCAGAAGCTCGGCCTCGTCGCCGCCCTGATCCGCGGCAAGAATGCCGGTGAGGCGCTCTCGATCCTGAGCTTTTCGCCCAAGGCGATGGCGCGCGACGTCAGGAAGGTGCTCGCCTCGGCGATCGCCAATGCCGAGAACAACCACAATCTCGACGTCGACAGCTTGGTCGTCGCCGAGGCTTCGGTCGGCAAGTCGATCTCAATGAAGCGGTTCACGCCGCGTGCTCGCGGCCGCGCCAGCCGCATCGTCAAACCGTTCAGCAAGGTGCGCATCGTCGTCCGCGAAACGAGCCAGGAAGCTTAATATGGGTCAGAAGAGCAATCCGATCGGCCTCAGGCTGCAGATCAACCGGACCTGGGACAGCCGTTGGTATGCCGAAGGCGACGATTACGGCCGGCTCCTCCTCGAGGACCTGAAGATCCGCAAGTTCATCATGGAAGCGCTGCCCCAGGCCGCGATCTCCAAGGTGGTGATCGAGCGGCCGGCGAAGCTGTGCCGCGTCTCCATCTATGCCGCGCGCCCGGGCGTGATCATCGGCAAGAAGGGCGCGGACATCGAGAAGCTGAAGAAGCAGCTCGGCGCGATGACCTCGTCGGACGTCTCCTTGAACATCGTCGAGATCCGCAAGCCGGAGATCGACGCGCGGCTCGTCGCGCAGGGCGTCGCCGACCAGCTCGAGCGGCGGATCGCGTTCCGCCGGGCGATGAAGCGCGCCGTTCAGTCGGCGCTGCGCCTCGGCGCGGAAGGCATCCGGATCACCTGCGCCGGCCGTCTCGGCGGGGCCGAGATCGCGCGCACCGAATGGTATCGCGAGGGCCGGGTGCCGCTGCACACGCTGCGCGCCCATGTCGATTATGCCGAGGCGACCGCACACACCGCCTACGGCGTCTGCGGCGTCAAGGTCTGGATCTTCAAGGGCGAGATTCTCGGCCACGATCCGCTCAGCCAGGACCGGCTGATGATGGAAGCGCAGACCTCCGGCGTGCGTCCCGCGCGCGACGACCGCCGCTAAGGAACGAGAGCCATGCTGCAACCCAAACGCACCAAGTTCCGCAAGGCCCACAAGGGGCGCATCCACGGCGACGCCAAGGGCGGCACCGCCTTGAACTTCGGCGCCTACGGCCTGAAGGCGATGGAGCCGGAGCGGATCACCGCGCGCCAGATCGAGGCGGCCCGCCGTGCGATCACCCGCCACATCAAGCGCCAGGGGCGCTTGTGGATCCGCATCTTCCCGGACGTGCCGGTCTCGTCGAAGCCGGCCGAGGTCCGCATGGGCTCGGGCAAGGGCAGCCCCGAATATTGGGTCGTCCGGGTGAAGCCGGGCCGCGTCCTGTTCGAGCTGGACGGCGTGCCGGGCCACATCGCCAAGACCGCTTTCGAGCGCGCCGCGGAGAAGCTGCCGATCAAGACCAAGGTGATCGCCCGTCTCGGCGAATCCCTTCTCGAGGACGCATGAACATGGCCAAGATCGACGATCTCAAGACCGAAACCGACGACCAGCTGACCGATCGGCTGTCAGAGCTGAAGCGCGAGCAGTTCAACCTGCGCTTCCAGGCCGCGACCAACCAGATCGAGAAGCCGGTCCGGATCCGCGAGGTGCGCCGCACCATCGCCCAGATCAAGACGCTGCAGAACGAGCGCGCCCGCGCCGCTTCGGCCAAGGCGTAAGGAGTAGAATAGATGCCCAAGCGCGTCCTGACCGGCACCGTGGTGTCCGACAAGACCGACAAGACCGTGGTGGTCAGCGTCGAACGGCGGGTGAAGCACCCGCTCTACGGCAAGATCATCAAGCGGTCGAAAAAGTATCATGCCCATGACGAGGGCAACGAGTTCAAGCAGGGCCAGATCGTCCGCATCGAGGAGACGCGGCCGATTTCGAAGCTGAAGACCTGGCGCGTGCTCGGCACCGCCGAGGCCGGCGCGGAGGCGCAGGCCGAGGAGAAGGCGACGAAGGCCAAGCCGAAGAAGAAGGCGGAGAAGGCCGAGGCCGAAACCGCCGACGCCTGACGAATTGCAACTTATCGCCGGGCGCTTCCCGGTTGAAGTGAAGAGAAGGAATTGGATCGATGATCCAGATGCAGTCCAACCTGGAGGTCGCCGACAACAGCGGCGCCAAGCGCGTCCAGTGCATCAAGGTGCTGGGCGGCTCCAAGCGGCGCTTCGCCGGCGTGGGCGACATCATCGTCGTCTCCGTCAAGGAAGCGGCGCCGCGTGGCCGGGTGAAGAAGGGCGACGTCCACAAGGCCGTGATCGTGCGGACCGCCAAGGACATCCATCGCCCCGACGGGTCGACGATCCGCTTCGATTCGAACGCGGCGGTGCTCGTCAACAACAACCAGGAGCCGATCGGCACCCGCATCTTCGGGCCGGTCGTCCGCGAATTGCGCGCGAAGAAGCATATGAAGATCATCAGCCTCGCGCCGGAGGTGCTGTAACCATGGCCGCGAAGATCAAGAAGGGCGACAAGGTCGTGGTCCTGTCCGGCAAGGACAAGGGCCGCCACGGCGAGGTCACCAAGGTGATGCCGAAGGACGGCAAGGTGCTGGTTTCCGGCATCAACGTCCATGCCCGCCACACCAAGCCGACGCAGGCCCGGCCGCAGGGCGGGATCGAGCGCCGCGAGGCGCCGCTGCACATTTCCAATGTCGCGCTCGAGGATCCGAAGACGGGCAAGCCCACCCGGGTCCGCTTCGAGGATCGCGACGGCAAGAAGGTTCGGGTCGCGGCCCGTTCCGGGGAGCTGATCAATGGCTGATGCCAAATACACGCCGCGCATGCGGCGCGAATATGACGAGAAGATCGTCCCGGCGATGATCGAGAAGTTCGGTTACAAGAACCGGATGGAGGTCCCGCGCCTCGACAAGATCGTCATCAACATGGGCGTCGGCGAGGCGACCCAGGACAAGAAGAAGGTCGAGACGGCGGCCCAGGAGATGGAGCTGATCGCGGGCCAGAAGCCGGTGATCACCAAGGCCAAGAAGTCGATCGCCCAGTTCAAGCTGCGCGAGGGCATGCCGATCGGCGTCAAGGTCACGCTGCGCAAGGAGCGGATGTACGAATTCGTGGACCGGCTGGTCACGATCGCGCTGCCGCGCGTGCGCGACTTCCGCGGCCTCAACCCGAAGAGCTTCGACGGTCGCGGCAATTACGCCATGGGCCTGAAAGAGCAGATCGTCTTCCCCGAGATCAATTACGACCGCATCGACAAGGTTCGGGGCATGGACGTGATCGTCACCACCACCGCGAAGACGGACGACGAGGCGCGCGAGCTGCTGCGCCTCTTCAATTTCCCGTTCCCGCAGGACCAGGATCAGAAGCAGGCGGCCTGATGGCCCCTGCCAAGAGAGGAAGAGAACTTAAGTCATGGCGAAACTGAGTTCCGTGAACAAGAACGAGCGTCGCAGGAAGCTGGCGAAGAAATATGCCGGCCAATATGCGAGGCTCAAGGCGATCGCGAACGACGAGTCCAAGGACGAGACGGAGCGCCTGATCGCGCGGCTGAAGATGGCCGAAATCCCGCGCAACGGGAACCCGACCCGCATTCGCAACCGCTGCGAGCTGACGGGTCGTTCCCGGGGCGTTTATCGCAAGTTCCGGCTGTCGCGCATCATGCTGCGCGAACTGGGCAACAAGGGCCTGATTCCGGGCCTCACCAAGTCGAGCTGGTAAGGTAGACTCATGCCGATGACCGATCCTTTGGGTGATATGCTCACCCGTATTCGCAACGGCCAGCAGGCGAAGAAGGACAGCGTCCTTTCGCCGGCGTCGAAGCTGCGCGCCCGCGTGCTCGACGTGCTCCAGCGCGAAGGCTATATCCGCGGCTATTCCGAGGAGGCGCTGGGCGCCCATCGGGGTTTGCGGATCGAGCTCAAATATTTCGAGGGCCAGCCCGCGATCCAGCACCTGTCCCGCGTCTCGAAGCCCGGCCGCCGGGTCTATTCGGGCGCGCAGGAGCTGCCGCGCGTGCGCAACGGCCTTGGCATCACCATCGTTTCGACGCCCAAGGGCGTTCTCAGCGACGCCGAGGCGCGCCAGCAGAACGTCGGCGGCGAAGTGCTCGCGGAGGTGTTCTGATGTCCCGCATCGGTAAGAGGCCGGTCGCGCTCCCCTCGGGAGTGACGGCGACCACCGAAGGCCAGATCCTCTCGGTCAAGGGCCCGAAGGGGACCCTGACGCTGCAGATGCGCGACGAGATCGCCTATGACATCGGCGACGACGGCATCACCGTGAAGCCCGCCAATGCCAGCAAAGAGGCGCGCGCCTTCTGGGGCATGCAGCGGACTTTGGTGCAGAATTTGGTCACCGGCGTCAGCGAGGGCTTCACCAAGGTGCTCGAGATAAGCGGCGTCGGCTATCGCGCCGCGGCGCAGGGCAAGAATCTGCGCCTGCAGCTCGGCTACAGCCACGACGTCAACGTGCCCGTGCCCGACGGCATCGAGATCAAGACGCCGGACGCCACCACGGTGGAGATCAGCGGCATCGACCGGCAGCAGGTCGGCCAGGTCGCCGCCGAGATTCGCCGCTGGCGCAAGCCCGAGCCCTACAAGGGCAAGGGCATCAAGTATCGCGGCGAGTATATCTTCCGCAAAGAAGGCAAGAAGAAATAAGCCATGGCGAGACAGAACCCCTTCGATAAGCGGCGCCAGCGCGTCCGCACGTCGATCCGCCAGCGCGGCGGCGACCGTCCGCGCCTGTCGGTGCACCGTTCGGGCCGGCACATCTACGTGCAGGTCATCAACGACGCCGACGGCCGCACCGTCGCCTCCGCCTCGACCCTGGAAAAGGAGGCGCGCGCCAAGACCGGCGCCACCGTCGCTGCCGCTCAGGAAGTCGGGCGCAAGATCGCCGAGCGCGCCAAGGCCGCCGGCGTCACCCGCGTCGTCTTCGATCGCGGCGGCTTCCTCTTCCATGGCCGGGTCAAGGCCCTCGCCGACGCCGCGCGCGAAGGCGGACTGGAGTTTTAATGATGGCTGACGAAACCAAGCAGAACGAGGGCGCCGAGCCGCAGGCCGAAACCCCGGCTCCGGCCGAGGCGACGCCGGCGGCGACCGAAGCGGCTCCGGCCGAAGCGGCGGCCGAGGGAGCTCCGGCTCCGGCCGAAGCGGCTCCTGTGGCGGCCGAGGAAGCTCCGGCTCCCGCCGAAGCGGCCCCGGCTCCTGCAGCCGCAGAGGAAGCTCCGGCTCTGGCTCCGACGGCGGCGTCCGCGCCGCCCGAGCGTCCCGAGGGGCGTGGCCCGCGCGGTCCGCGCGGCGGGCGCGGTCGTGGCGGCGGCGACCGGGGCGGCCGCGGCCGTCGCGACGACCGCCGTGGCGGCCCGGGCCGCGACGACGACGGCGGCGAGGAGCTGATCGAGAAGCTCGTCCACATCAACCGCGTCTCCAAGACGGTGAAGGGCGGCAAGCGCTTCGGCTTCGCGGCGCTCGTCGTGGTCGGCGACGGCAAGGGCCGCGCCGGCTTCGGCCACGGCAAGGCGCGCGAGGTGCCCGAGGCGATCTCCAAGGCGACCGCGGCGGCCAAGAAGGCGATGGTCCGCGTGCCGCTGCGTGAGGGCCGCACTCTGCACCATGACTGGCTCGGCCTTTTCGGCGCCGGGCGCGTC
>NZ_JBQTJC010000251.1:0-5432 GCF_052387495.1 Sphingosinicella sp.
GTGCGCCGCGGCGTTGCGCAAATGGGAGGCGGGGTTTTCCACAACACCCGAAACGGGCGTTTTCCACACACCGATGGGTGCCGGCCAGGCGCCAGAATATTTCCGGTGCCTGTAGTGCCGCCCTCGATTAGCTTCGATAAGGCTCAGGAGAGGCAGCGGCGGCTTTCGACCCATTGCGGACACGGAAGAGGTTGGCAGCTCGGACTGCAAGGAGACGCCGCGGGCTTAATATGCTGGACAGCAGGCGCTTCCCCCTAAACTCAGGCGCAATTCAGATCGAGAACAGCCCAGCCCGCAAGCGCGGCGATTTTCTGGTCGCGGCCCCAAGGGGAGGTGCTGAGTTTTCCTACCCTCCCTGGATCGAGCGACGCTGGCGGGACCAGCTCGACCGGGATCGTGCATGCATCGCGAATAACGTCGCGATGGAAACAGCCTTCGGCGGCGTGGATGCGCGGATGCGCAGCTAGGATGTATGCGAGGGTTCCTGGTTGGCGATCTTTGGCAGCAATTGCGCAAATGTCGGCTTCTGCCAGTAGCGGCTGTAGAGCGCGACGGGCGTTGGCAGTTGCGTGCCGTTTCATTTGAGAGAGCCACCGTTCCGCTGCTACCAGCTCCATCTCCGCCGCCGCATGATAGCAGAAGCGCTCCTTGTCGTCCGCGTAGCGGATCACCTGATTGGCGACGATCTTAGGTTCGGCGGGAGTTCCGCCCACGATGACGCAAGCGGCCCACCCACTATGCGGACTGATGCCAAGCACATGTCGGATGAGCTTCTTCATTGCCCGGCGCCAAGTCGATCAGCCAGATGATACCACACTACGGTCGACCAAGCGACCTCGCTTGCCGCTACTCGAACGCGCCCATGGCAGATGCATCTCGTGTCCTTGGGCGAGCAGGGGTGGATAGGTCCGCTTCCCACCCATCTCAGACATTCCGGCCGGTAAACCGGACCCCGAAAGCGGCCGGTCCGCTAACGACCCATTGCGGACATTCAACACGGATCCTGCTACTGACGCCGCTCCTCCCTCCGCTCCTCGTCGGCCTGCCGCCGCCGAAGACAATTCATGAAACCATATCCCCGGGAAGCGACAATATGATCGGGCTGACCGTGCTGGCGCTGATGCAGGTTTCGCCGGAGAACCCTTTCAGAGAGCTGTTTCCGCCGATCTGTCCCGATCGAACGGCACCATGCGGGCCGAGGTCTCAAGACCCACTCGCCGCGCCGCCTTGTCCCGGCGGGATGCAAGAGGGCTGCGAGCCGTGGGAGCGCGACTGGTCGAGCGCCCGGCCTCGTGAAACGGAATATTTCGAGGTGGGCGTGGGCGACGACGGCTCGCGATGGTCGATACAGAATCTGTCGCTTGTTCGCGCCAGCGGCCGCGCCGAACCGGAGATATGGGTACAGGTGGATTACCGGGCCGTCCCGGAGGCGCGCACGCGGAGCGCGATCTTCCTGGTCAAGATCCAGTGCGCGGCCCGCCGGATGGGCACGCTGAGCTCGGTCCGTTACGGCCCGGGGGGCAGCGTGATCGGCAGCGAGGATGTTGCGCCTTCCGCCGTGCGCTTCAGCCACGCCGCGCCAGGCACGATCTCCTCGATGATTCTCAGGACGGCCTGCGGCGGGTAGAATCGGGCGCCCTTCGATCCGGTCGAGTAGCTGTCTTGTGACTGCTTTCGACCCGTTGCAGACATAATCGGCTAGTTGGCGTAGTTCGCGTATGCCCCGTCAGCCAGAGCTAAACGCGACCGGGGGCCAAACTGGCCGACGGCTTTTGCCTCTTTGTCGGCAGCACGGTGGTGGCGAGCAGGGCCGCGACGATTACGAAGGTAACGAGGAAAGTCGATGCTTGGTTCGGAGCCCCCACCAGTCGGGTGAGCGGATCGATGAGATCCAGATGGGTCAGCCAAGCCTTCATGGCCTCTGCCAGTAAGTAGGACGCGGCGGCGAGAAGGTAGGGCCAATTATGCCGCCGATCCTTAATGAGGAGGAGCAACGCGATGGCCAGGACAATGGCCTGAGCCGTCATGGCGGCGGTCTGGAAGCGATAGAATGTTTCCGGTCCCTCTATGCGGAACGGCGGCGCGAAGGCCAGGAGAACGAAGAAGAGCGCTGGACCCAGGAACAGGATGAGTGTGCTGTAGAGCAGCGCGCCGTGCACCTTCCTGCGCTTCTTCAAGACGAATGCCAGGAGAATGATGACGGCCAGCCAGAAGGTTCCAAAGACGTTCTGGACGATCAGGAAGTCCTCCTCGCCCGAGGCGAGCGCGCTGCTTGCGCTATGGACCGTCAGCAGGGCCACCGACGCGACTAGGAGGGGACCGGCAGCCAGCACTGCCAGGCCCCATCGACGATGCTCCGCCCGCTTGCCGCTCGGGAGAAGCACCAGCTGGGTGAGAAGCAGCCCCATCCAGATGTAGGTCGTGGCCGCATGCAGATAGTGGTGCGGCTGGGGATCCGCGCCCTGACCGAAGTAGATGCTCCAGAAGCCCAGCAGGCCGACGACCATCGTCGTGCCGAGAAGGAGGAACTCCGCCGCATAAGGCTTGTAGCGCGCCATCCCAAGCTCCCCCGCAGAGCGACCGCCATGCGACGGGACGGCAGCAATCGATGAGGTCGCATGTTCGTAGAAAACTTGCAACGTGGGAATACCATCTGCTTTCCAAGGTGAGCGAGTTCACAGCCTTCTGATCTGAGAAATAAGTAGTCACGCGAAAATGACTGGGTGTGGCCGTTAGCTGTCGGTCTGCTTACGTCCGCTTCCCACCCGTAGCGGACGTTCGGAAGGCCCGAGAAACGCAGAATGTGCATCGGGCGGGCGGCGAAATCCGGGCCTCGGGGTCGGGCGGCGCGGCGGTTGGGATTATCGCGGCGAGGCCTTAAGGGGGCGTCATGGCAGAGATGGAAATGCGCCCGCTCGGCGAGAGCGGACTGGCGACGCCCCGGCTGGTGCTTGGCGGCAATGTCTTCGGCTGGACGGTGAAAGGCGAGGAGGCGTTCGCGATCGTCGACCGTTTCGCGGAGGCCGAGGGCACGATGATCGATACGGCGGACGTCTATTCGGCCTGGGTGCCGGGGCACCGGGGCGGCGAATCCGAGGCGCTGCTCGGCGAATGGCTGAGGCGGCGCGGGGGCAAAAGCGGCGTCGGCATCGCGACCAAGGTCGGCTACGAGCGCGGCCTGTCGGCGGCGCATATCGAGGAGGCGGCGGAGGCGTCGCTCAGGCGGCTCGGGGTCGAGGCGATCGACCTCTATTATGCGCACAAGGACGATTCCGAAACGCCGCTGGAGGAGACGCTGGGCGCGTTCGACCGGCTGGTGAAGGCCGGCAAGGTGCGCGCGATCGGAGCGTCCAACTACAGCGCCGAGCGGCTGGCCGCGGCGCTCGACCTCTCCGAGCGCGAGGGGCTGGCGCGCTTCTCGGTGCTGCAGCCCGAATATAATCTGATGGCGCGGGACAAGTTCGAGGGGGCGCCGCAGGATCTCTGCGTCGCCCGCGGCATCCTGGCCCTGCCCTATTTCGGCCTCGCCTCGGGCTTCCTCACCGGCAAGTACCGCTCGGAGGCGGATCTGGGCAAAAGCGTGCGCGGCAGCCGGATGAAGGCCTATCTCGACGAACGCGGAATGCGCGTTCTCGCCGCGCTCGACGCGGTCGCCGCCGAAGCCGGCGCCACCCCGGCCCAGGTCGCCTTGGCCTGGCTCGCCGTCCAGCCCGGCGTCGCCGCCCCGATCGCCAGCGCGACCAGCCTGGCGCAGCTGGAGGAATTGCTCGGCGTGCTCACGCTGGAATTGACGCCGGAGCAGGTGGCGAGGTTGAGCGAGGCGTCGGCCTAAGCGGGGAGGCGCCACGGGACCATTGTCCCGTGACGTCGGTCGGGTTCGGTCCGAGGACCGGACCGCCCCGCCGTCCGAGCTGGCCGAGTCCGCGGGCCAGCTTGCGATCGCTGCGCGCTCGCGGCGGCTGGCCGCGGCTCGGCTGCGCTCTTGCAAAATAGGATTTGGGTCTATTGATAACGTGTCCCATGGCGAAGGGACGCGACTCCAAATCACCTAAGCGCCGCTACGTCCGGTTCACGCGCTGGCGCCGGCGGCGGTTCTTCGCGCTTTTGGCGGAGAGCGGGAACGTGCGGCTGGCCGCGGAGCTTTCGGGGGCGGGGCTGGGCTGCATCTACCGGCTGCGGGGGACCGAGCCGGGGTTTAAGGAGCGGATGGCGGCGGCGCGGGCGCAGGCCAGCGCGCGGTTGGCTGAGCGGGAAGAGGCCCCTCCACCACCCTTCGGGCGGTCCCCCTCCCCGAGAAATCTCGGGGAGGATTTGGTGATTCGGCGCGGACGGGGCGGGCGGCTGCGGAAGATGGCGGTGGGGCCGCATTGGTGGACGGAGCGGCACGACGCATTGTTCCTCGGCCATTTGCGGATCACCGGCAATATCGCCGGCTCGGCGCGGGCGGCGGGGTTCACGCCGAAGAGCGCTTGGAACCGGCGGGACCGGCTGCCCGGCTTCGCGCGCGCCTGGGACGAGGCGCTCGCCGAATCCGAGGGGCATCTGGAGGGCGAGCTCGCCGCGACCGTGCTGCGCGGCGGCGCGGACCCGGAAGCGATCGCGCGGGCGATGGCCGGGGCGCGCGACCAGTGGTTCGACGTCGAGCTGGCGATCCGGCTGCTCGGCCGGTGGGAGAAGCGACGCGCGCGGGAGGAGCGGGCCCGGCGCGGCGGGCGATGACAGTCGTCCCGGGCGGCGTCTCGCGGCCCGACTTCGTCAGCTTCGCGAAAGCGCGCGCCAACGCCGCCGCCGCCTGCTATGCTCGGCGTCGCGAGACGGGCCCGGCCCCCGGGCGCCACGGCAAAGGAGACCAAGCATGACCACAGAGTCGCTCGTGATCTTTATCCTCGTTGGACTTGCGGCGGGGTTCTTGGCCGGAGTCCTCGTCCGGGGCTATGGCCTGGGCCTGGTCGGCAATCTGGTCGTCGGCGTGGTCGGCGCCTTGCTCGCCGGCTGGCTGCTGCCGCGCGTCGGCGTCAGCTTCAGCGTCGTCAATCCTCTCGTCACCTCGATCGTCTACGCCACGATCGGCGCGGTCGTGCTGCTGGTGCTGATCGGGTTCGTGCGCCGGGCCAGATAGCAGCGCACTCGACGCTTTAGCCGGTTCCGCGGGGGCGGAGGTCCGCCCTATCCTACTGGGCGGTGCCGCGGGTGCTGTACGCCTGGATCGCGCCGGGGACATCCTGCAGGCCGGCGCGTCGCGGCTGCCCGCCGAGCGTGTCGTAGATGGCGCGGGCGGCGGTGGCGATCACGCCGGGGCGGTTGTCGCCGCCGCGGGCGAAGAAAGCGACCGCGATCCGCCGCCCCTCCGGCGTGGTGAGGAAGCCGACGTCGCCGGTGTAACCGGAGAGCGTGCCCGTCTTGTGCTCGACCATCGCGCCCGGCGGCAGGAT
>NZ_JBQTJC010000252.1:0-9372 GCF_052387495.1 Sphingosinicella sp.
GCCGGACGGGCGTTGCAGGGCGGCGCGGCGGGCTGGATCGGCGGGCTGATCTATGTCGCGCTCGCTCTGCTGTTCGACGGGCGGCATTTGCCGCGGGTCTTCGCGCTCTGCACCAGCGTCTGGGGGATCGCGACCTTCGCCGGCCCCTTGCTCGGCGGGCTCTTCGCCGACGCCGGCCTGTGGCGCGGCGTCTTCTGGCTGTTCGCCGGCCAGGCCTTGCTGTTCACCGCCGCCTCCTTCCTGCTCATCCCGCATGCACAGGGCAAGAACGAGAGCGGCCGCCTTCCGTGGGCGACGATGCTGCTCGTCGCGCTCGGCACCAGTGCCGTCGCCACGGCGGGCGTCGTTGCCAGCGGGCCGCTGTCGGCCTTGCTTGCCGCGGCCGGTGGGGCCTTGCTGATCGCGGCCCTGGCCGCCGACCGTGCCGGCGCGAACGGGCTGCTTCCCCGTGGCGAGCGCGGCTTCCCGCTCGACGCGGCCTATCTCGTCTATTTCGCGACCAACGCGGCGGCGGCCGCCTTCGCGCTCTACGCGCCGGCGTTGCTGCAGTTCAGCGCCGGCCTCTCGGCGCTCGAGGCGGGCTATCTCGTCGCGATCGAGGCGCTCGCCTGGACCGCGGCCTCGCTCGCCGGTTCCGGGGCGTCGGAGCGCTGGCGCGGGCGACTGATCGTCGCGGGCGCGGCCTCGATCCTGGCCGGCACGCTCGGCGTCACCCTCCTGATGGACGGCGGCAGCCTGCTCGCGATCGGCATCGCGGCGGCCTTGCTGGGCGGTGGCTTCGGGCTTGCCTACCCCTTCCTCGGCCAGCGCGTGATCGGCTCGTTCGGCGAGGCGACGCGGGCGCGCGGCTCGGCCGCGATCGGCGCGGTGCGCAACGCCGGCGGCGCGGTCGGGGCGGCGTTGGCGGGGCTCGCGGCCAACGCGGCGGGGTTCGGCGCGGGCCTGAGCGCGGGCAATTTCAGCCTCGTCGCCTGGGCCGCGTTCGGGATCGGCATCCCGTTCGCGCTGGCGGCTTTGATCGCGGCCGTCCGGGTCGTCCGGCCCGGACGCGAGGCTCAGGCGGGGCTGGCCTCGGGCATCAGCGCCGCGGCATAATCGCTCTCGGCGCGGCCGATCAGCGCCCGGTCGTCGTGGTTCCACGGGTGGAAGCGCGGCAGGAAGAAAGCGAGCCAGGCGCCGAAAACCTTGCGCAGCATGCCGGGGTTGATCCAGGCGAACCAGAGCATCCGCGCCCAGGCGCGTGCGCCGGTGATCCCGTCCTGGCGCAGCAGTTCGAGCGTGCCGCGGCTGCGGTCGACGATGAAGTTGCGGGTGACGAACAGCATCACCTTGGCCTTGATCTTCCAGCGCCGGCGGCGGGAGATGCCCCGGGTCGCGTGCAGCCAGGTGTCGTAGGCGACGCCCTTATGTTCGATCTCCTCGATCGCGTGCCAGCGCCACAAAGCCGCGCTCTCTGGATCGGCCTTGTCGAGATGGCGCGGATTGCGCAGCAGCTGGTTGGCTAGGATCGCGGTGAAATGTTCGAGGCACATGGTCGCGGCGAGGCTGACGATCGGCGGCTTCGAGCGCGTGATCGAGAGGCGCCATTCGACCCGCTCCTCGAGCGGCGAGAGGTCGTAGCCCGCCTCGAGCGCGCGCTTGTTGAATTGGACATGCTCGCGGCTGTGCATCACCTCCTGGGTGGTGAAGGCCTTGATCTCGGCGGCGAGCTTGGGGTCGGCGCCGTCGCGGAAGGCACGCACGCTCTCGACGAAGAAGGCTTCGCCCTTGGGAAAGGTCGCCGACAGCGCGTTGTAGAAGGCGGTGGCGACCGGATCGCCGCCCATCCACCAGCGCTCCTGGCGCATGCCGCGCCCGAAGCGGCGGTCGCGCGGGGTGATGGTGAGGTCGGCGGGTGTCACGGCGCGCGTCATGCGTTATGCTCCTTGGGACTGGGAGATACGCAATACTTACAAACGTGTCAATAAAGCGTGAGCGCCTGTCCCCCGAAGAGAGCCGGGCGGCGGCGCTGGAGGCGGCGCGGCGGCTGCTGATCGAGAAGGGGCCGCAGGCGGTGACCTTGAAGGCGGTGGCCGCCGAGATCGGCAAGAGCCACGCCAATCTGCTTCACCATTTCGGCTCGGCGGCGGGGCTGCAGGGGGCGCTCGCCGAATTGATCAGCGGGCGGGTGGTCGCCGGCATCGCCGAGGCCGTACTGCGCAGCCGCCAGGGCGAGGCGGACCCGATCGAGATCGTCGACCGCACCTTCGACGCTTTCGGACGCGAAGGAGCGGGCGCGCTCGCCGCCTGGATGATTCTCTCCGGCAATCGCGACGCGCTCAATCCGATTCTGGAGGCGATCCACGGCCTCGTCGACCAGCTCGGCGAGGGCCATGAGGACCGGCCCGTGCACGAGATGACCCTGGCGCTGGTGCTGGCGGCGCTGGGCGATTCGCTGCTCGGCGGCCCGATGGCCGAGGCGCTCGGCCTGCCCCGCGAGAAAGCGCGCGAGCTCGCCCGCCGCCAGCTCATCGCCGCGCATAAGGCGGCGGAAGGAGAGGGGGCATAGTCGGCGCCCGCCGAGCCGTCTCACGCCTTTCTCTTCCTCTCGGCCTCGCCTACATGCGCCGCCATGCATTTCCTCGACCAGGCCAAGATCTTCATCCGCTCGGGCGCGGGCGGACCGGGCGCGGTCAGCTTCCGGCGCGAGAAGTTTATCGAATATGGCGGTCCGGACGGCGGCGACGGCGGCAAGGGCGGCGACATCGTCTTCGAGGCGGTCGAGGGCCTCAATACGCTGATCGACTTTCGCTACACCCAGCATTTCAAGGCGCCGCGCGGAAAGGGCGGCGCCGGGCGCAACCAGACCGGGGCGGGGGGCAAGGATCTCGTCGTCAAGGTGCCGGTCGGCACGCAGGTCCTCGACGAGGACAAGGAATTGGTCCTCGCCGACTTCACCGAGGTCGGCCAGCGCATCGTCCTCCTGAAGGGCGGCGACGGCGGGCGCGGCAATGCCAGCTACAAGACCTCCACCAACCGCGCCCCGCGCCAGCACGGCACCGGCTGGCCGGGCGAGGAGATGTGGGTCTGGCTGCGGCTCAAGCTGATCGCCGATGCCGGGCTGGTCGGCCTGCCCAACGCCGGCAAATCGACCTTTTTGAACGCCGTCTCCAACGCCAAGGCGAAGGTCGGCGACTATCCGTTCACGACGCTCCACCCCAAGCTCGGCGTCGTCCGCCACAAGGGGGTCGATTTCGTCCTCGCCGACATTCCCGGGCTGATCGAGGGCGCGGCCCAAGGCGCGGGGGTCGGCGACCGCTTCCTTGGCCATGTCGAGCGCACGCGCGTGCTGCTCCACCTGGTCGACGCCAATAACGCGGATGTCGCGACCGCCTGGCGCACGGTGCGCGACGAGTTGGAAGCCTATGGCGCCGGCCTTGCCGACAAGCCCGAGGTGATCGCGCTGACCAAGCTCGACACGATCGACGCCGAGCTGGCCGAGGCGCTCAGCGCCGAGCTTCGCGCCGCCTCGGGCGCGCCGGTCTTCCCGGTTTCTGGGATCACCGGCGAAGGCGTCGAGGCGGTGCTCGATGCACTGGTCGAGCGGATCGGGCGGCTCGCCGAGACGAAGGGCGAGCCGGCCGAGGGCTGGTCGCCGCTGTGAGCGGCGCGACGCTCGCGCTGACCGGCGCCACCGGCTTCGTCGGCGGCCATCTCCTGCGCCTCGCCCGCGAGGTTGGGCACGAGGTTCGCGCGCTCACCCGGGGCTGGCGGCCGCCCGAAGAGGGCGTCGCCTGGATCGACGGCGCGCTCGACCGGCCCGATGCGCTCGCCGAGCTTTGCACGGGAGCGGACGCGGTGATTCACGTCGCCGGCCTGATCAACGCGCCCGACCGCGCCGGCTTCGAGGCGGTCAACGTGACGGGGACGGCTCACCTGCTTGACGCCGCCCGCGCCGCCGGCGTCCGCCGTTTCGTCCATGTTTCCAGCCTCGCGGCGCGCGAGCCCAAGCTCTCCGATTACGGCTGGTCGAAGGCGCGGTCGGAGCGGATCGTGGCCGCGTCCCCACTCGACTGGACGATCGTCCGCCCGCCCGCCGTCTATGGGCCGGGCGACCGCGAGACGCTCGAGCTGTTCCGGATGGCGCGGCGCGGCCTCGTCGCGCTGCCGCCCGGCGGCCGCTTCTCGATCATCCACGTCGAGGACCTTTGCCGCCTGATCCTGGCCTTGGTCGATCGCCCCGAGGCGGTGGGCGAGACCTACGAGCCCGACGACGGCAGGACGGACGGTTGGGAGCATCGCCATTTCGCGCGCACGCTGGGGCGCCTGCTCGGCAAGCGCCCGGCTACGCTCGCCATGCCAAGGGTCCTCATGCAGGGCGTGGCCCGTGTCGACCGACTGGTCCGGCGGAGCAAGGCCAAGCTGACCCCAGACCGCGCCCGCTATTTCTGCCACCCCGACTGGGTCGTCACCGCCGAGCGCCGCCCGCCCGAAACGCTGTGGACGCCGCAGATCCGCACCCCTACCGGGCTCAAGGCGACGGCGGAATGGTATCGCCGGCAGGGCTGGCTGAAATAGTCAGACCAGATAGAGGTAGATATAGGCGGCGCAGCTCGCAACCAGGCCGAGCAGGAAGATACGGTAGGCGTAAGCGAGCATCCGGTACTTCTTGTTCTGCAGCACCGATCCCGCCTGATAGATGTCGCGCGCCATCGTCCGGTAGATGCTGCGTTCCGTCGTCAGCCGGCTCGTCACCTCGTCGATGAAGTCTTCCTCGGCCATCTGCGTGAAGGTGCCGAAGAAGAGGATATTAGGCTCGCCGCTGGGCTTCCGCTTCCTGATCACGGGCAGCACGGCGAGCACCGCGAAGATGGCAGAGAAGAAAGCGGCGCCGCCAAGGATCAGCAGAGGCAGCGGCGCGCTCGCCCCTTGGGCGCGGCCGATAGTGATGGTGAAGATCACGAAGGTGGCGCCCATCAGAATGCTGGCCTTGTGATCGGCCATGGCGGAAAGCTGGAGCTGCGCGAGCTGGGTCGTTCGCATCAGATGCGCCGCGTTCACCGGATAGACCGTCTCGTCCGCCTCATTGTCGTCGGCCACGTGCAACGCCCCTGATCAAGTCCCCCGATTGTCATGGCACGGTCATGCCGGCCTTGCCAAGCGCAGGAGCGGCCACGCGCGCGGACCACGGCGGCACACCCTAGACCGCGATAACCGGGCCAGCCGTTCACCTAAGTCGACGATACGTATGGCAATTTCCAGATCCGTTGCTATTCGGGTGACGAACCGAGGCATGCCGAGCATGCCGCCAACGCCTGACGGGGGCTCGAATCGCTTTGGAACCGGACGAATTTGTCTACGAGTTCGATTTCTCGAACGGGCTGGGCGCCTGGGCGAGCTGGATGCCGCCCTCGCTGATTCAGGGCGATCCCACTCACGGCTCCTTCACGAGGATTCACGCGCCGGGTCAGCTCGACCCCAATCATCTCGACGGCATCGGCGCGCTCTGGCTGGTCTCGAGCCTCGCGATCGGAAGGCCGACCAGCCTGGGGTCGATCGACCTGAGAGACGCCGAAATCGAAATCACGATCAAGGGAAAGGATTTCGATCCGAACGGCGCGAAGCTCATCTTCTGGGTGTGCACTTACCTTCCCGAGGCGAATCTCTATTTCAATTACCCGGTCGGATTGCAGGTCACCAACTGGGCGCACACCGGTGGCGATTTCGCCGACCAGATCACCGACGAGTGGCAGACGATCACGGTCACCCTGTCGTCGGACCCACTCGACTGGGGTTATGGCGGGAACAATATATCGGGCCAGGGCGACTGGGCCTATCGCTACATGCCGCTCGATCTGACCACCACGCTGAGCCAGGCCGACGCGACGCTCCATCTTCTCCTGCTCGGCGACTCCCCGACCGATCGGCCGAGCGGCTTTCTCGATATCGCCAACATCACGATCAAGGCGAAGAGCCCGGCCGAGCAAGACGTGGCGGACCCGGGCTTCGTGTTCGGCGTCGAGGATGAGCCGGTCGCCGGCCAGCTGACCGATCCCGGCGGGCACCCCGATGCGGTTTATTTGCTCGTGCCGGGCTCGGTCAGGAACGGAAGTGTCGAGATCGACGCCAATACCGGCAGTTACGTCTTTACCCCGACCGCCAATTATTACGGGCGCGAGTTCATCACCGACGCCGCCTCGTTCCAATATACGGTGACAAGCAGCGAAGGCACGAGCGGCCCGATCCCGGTGACGCTTTATATCGCGCCGATCAACGACGCGCCGCTGCTCACCAGCATGGACGAGGATGTCGTCATCGCCGCGAACGAAGCGTTCGAGTTCACCCTGTTCCGGGGCAGCGACATCGACGGCGACACGCCGACCTTCCATCTCGTCGACGGCTCGCTTTCGGCCGGGACGCTCGATCTCGACAGCCGCAGCGGCCATTACGTGTTCACGCCCGGCTCCGGCTTCTCGGGCGACGTGACCTTTCAATATGTGGTGAGCGACGGCCAGGCAACGAGCGGCCCCAAGACGGTGACCATCACGGTGCGGCCGCCGAACGATCCGCCGGTTCTCCCCAGCTTCGGCGAAGTCGCCGAATATTTCGTCCAGGGGGACATGCCCGCCTTCATCTACTGGGCGACGAGGCTGGCGTTCGCGGGGGACCCGAACGCGTCCTATCATTACGGGACGTGGCTGCAGTTCGACCAGAACGTCAACCGGGACACCACCGCCGCGGCTTTCTTCCTCGAGCAGGCGCTGCCCAGCGGCGTTCAGGCGAACCTGCAGCTCGCGGCGCTTTATTATGCGGGTGACGGCGTGCCCCAGGATTATGCCAGGGCGCAGGAACTGCTGAGCCAGTACCCGAACCACGCGCCGTCCCGCTACCGATTGGGCGTATTGGTCGATAACGGCTTCGGCAGCGCCGTGGACGATGCCGCGGCGGCCAATCACTACATTGCCGCGGCCAAGCTCGGCAGCGCCGACGCGATGTACACACTGGGCCTGCGCTTCTTCTTCGGCGAAGGGGTGCAGGCGAGCGCGAGCGACGCTTATTTCTGGCTCGGAGTCGGCCTGAAATTCAACGGCGGACCCCCGATCGCCCAATTCCGCGACTATTTGCAAGCCAACCAGAATGAGGCCGCCGCGAGCCTGACCGCGCAGCAGATCGCGTCGCTCGATGCTGCGATCGCGAACTGGACGCCGGGCAGCCCGACGCCGGTCAACGCCATCGCGGGATCGGCGCTTGACGATGTCATCGTCGGCAACGGGCTCGACAATTCCATCACCGGCGGCGCGGGCGACGATCGTTTGATCGGCCATGCCGGCAACAATGTCCTCGACGGCGGCACGGGCATCGACACCGCCGATTATTCGACGGCGCCCGGCGGCGTGTCGGTCAATCTCAATTCAGACAAGGCGCCGGCCAATGGCTATGGCGGCAGCGACACTTTGCTCGGCATCGAGCATGCGATCGGCTCGGCCCTCGCCGACACGCTGATCGGCAATGCGCTCGGCAACCGCCTCGAGGGCGGCGCGGGTGCCGATTACCTGATCGGCATGGCCGGAAACGACATCTTGATCGGCGGTGCCGGCGCGGCGAACCAGCTGCAGGGCGGGACCGGCGACGACTGGTACTACATCTCGGCAAGTGGCGACAGCATCATCGAATTCGCCGGCGAGGGCTATGACCGCATCTATGCGAGCGTGAATTACGTCCTGTCGGCCGGCCGGGAAATCGAGTTCATTAGCGCCGCCGATCAGGCGGGAACGGGCGCGCTTAACCTCACCGGCAACGCCTTCGGCCAGGTGCTCTGGGGCAATGCCGGAGCGAACATCCTGACCGGCGGGGGCGGCACCGACACGTTGATCGGCGGGGCGGGGGACGACACGCTCTACGGCAATGCCGATGCCAACTCGACGCTGCAGGGCGGGACCGGCGACGACTGGTATTACATCTCGCGCACGGGGGACAGCCTGGTCGAGCTGGCCGGGCAGGGCAACGACCGGATCGTGACCAGCGTCAGCTACACGCTCTCGGCCGGCCAGGAGATCGAGGTCATCTCGACCGCCAATCTGGCGGGCACTCTAGCGATCAACCTGGTGGGGAACGGCTTCGGCCAGACCCTGCTCGGCAACAACGGCGCCAACACGCTGTCGGGCGGCGGCGGCAATGACGTGGTCGCGGGCTTCGGCGGCAACGACATCCTGCTCGGCGGCGAGGGAGACGACCAGCTCAACGGCGGCGCGGGCTACGATGTCCTGAACGGCGGCGCGGGCGCGGATATGTTCATCTTCGCGGATGCGTTCGGGCCCGCCCTCGCCGACCGCATCCAGGACTTCGTCAGCGGTCAGGATCGCATCTTGCTGGAGAACGACGTGTTCACGGGCCTCGCCGCCGGCGCGCTCGCTGCGGGCGCGTTCGCGATCGGCGGTTCGGCGCAAGACGCCGACGATCGGATCATCTACGATTCCGCGACCGGCGCGCTTTACTTCGACCCCGATGGCAACGGCGCCGGGGCCGCAGTCCAGTTCGCGGTGCTCAGCGGAGCGCCCGCCCTCGCGGCAAGCGACTTCACCGTGATCTGAGCAAGTCTACAGCCCAACTCGGTCTCCGACATTTGTCGGGGTTCACGCAGCGGCCTCCGTTTACCTGAAGGGGCAGCGGGAGGCGGCCGAAGCCGCCTCCCTAGAGAACGTCCGCGATCAATAATTCAGGCCGTAATAGCCGTAGATGCGGGTGCCGTAGTCGCGGTCCCAGGTCGGCTCCTGGTCGCGCGCGAAGGACGGCGCGCCTTCGAGCCGCTCCTTGTCGAGATCGACGACATAGCCGCCCTTGTCGGTGTCGTAATCGAGCACGTCCCACGGCAGCGGATGATGGTTGGCGCCCATGCCGAACAGGCCGCCGAAGCTCATCACCGCATATTCGACGCGGCCGTTGCGCTTGCCGACCATGAAGTGACTGACCGTGCCGAGCTTCTCGCCGGAGCGGTTGTAGACGGCAGTGCCCTCGACCTTGTTGGAGGCGATGAGGTTGGTGGTTTCGTCGCGTTCGAGAATGTCGTCGCGGGTGTCGATAGCCATGTGGCGATCTCCTTTGGCTTGGGGTTGAAGGGGTAATGAATCAACAGGTTGCGGCGGTCATCGTTCCGTCGCGCGGGCGCCGGGAGCGCCAGGACGCACGGAAGCGGCGATCATTGCCCGGGCAGCCCTTCACGGATTAGGGCTGACGCCATGTCCGACCTGCCCGAACCGATTCCGGCGGCCACCCTGATCCTGATGCGGCCGCGCCTTTCCGCGCCGTCCGACCTGCTGATGACCGAGCGCACCGGCCAGATGGCCTTCGCCGCGGGCGCGCTCGTCTTCCCGGGCGGGCGGATCGACCCCGAGG
>NZ_JBQTJC010000253.1:0-2742 GCF_052387495.1 Sphingosinicella sp.
AGAGGAGCTAAAGCCCAGCCGTCCCCACCGCACAGACGCCAACGCACGGCGGACCGGATAATCGGGCCGCGCGGCCTTGGAAACAAAAAACTCCCACGATTGTTCCACCCACGCACGAGACGGGGTCGGGCGGTTCGGCGACCTGTGCCCGCGCGATCGCAGGCGCCCCATGCGGGCTTGCAATCGCGTGGCCGCCACCCAATAGCCTGTCGCGAACGCAAAGGAGTCACAACGCATGTCGCTCGGTGAAGCCCTGAAGCCGCATCTTCCCTTCCTGCGCCGTTATGCCCGCGCGCTCACCGGCAGCCAGGCCCATGGCGATGCGTTCGTGCGCGCCACGCTCGAGGCGATCGTCGCCGCGCCGGACGATTTCCCGCGCGATATCGACCCCCGGCTCGGCCTCTATCGCACCTTTCACGCGATCTGGTCGTCGGCCAATATCGAGGAGGAGCCGGGTCATACCGACAGCGGCGAGCCGGCCGATGTCGCCCGCGCCAGGCTCGCCCGGATCACGCCGCTTTCGCGCCAGGCCTTGCTGCTGACCGCGATGGAAGGCTTCACGCCCGAGGATGCCGGTTTCCTGATCGGCGCCTCATCGGAGGAGGTCGAAGGCCTGGTCGCCGAGGCGCTGGCCGAGATCGAGCGGCAGACCCGCGCCGACGTCCTGATCATCGAGGACGAGCCGATCATCGCGATGGACATCGAGACCATCGTCCGCGACCTGGGCCACAACGTCACCGGCGTCGCCGTCACCCGCGACGAGGCGGTGCAGCAGGCGATGGCGAAGCGGCCGGGCCTCGTCCTCGCCGACATCCAGCTCGCCGACGACAGCTCGGGCATCGACGCGGTCAAGGACATCCTCGGCGAATTCCGCGTGCCCGTGATCTTCATCACCGCCTTTCCGGAGCGGCTGCTGACCGGCGAGCGGCCGGAGCCGACCTTCCTGATCACCAAGCCGTTCCAGCGCTCGACGGTGAAGGCGGCGATCGCCCAGGCCCTGTTCTTCGATACGGCGACAGTTCCGGCCTGAACCCGGTCGGATCGCGGAACCGCCGCCGCGAGCGAGCGTTGCCCGCGTGTAACGAATGGAACTTCGAAGAGCGAATGATGGACCAGGACGGCGAGCATATCAGCACCACCAAGGCCCGTGCCGGCACCACCCCGCACATGACCCGCTACATATTGGGTTGGGGCCTCGGCCTGGTCGTCGTCATCTTCCTCATCTTGTTGTTTATCTGGCGCTGAGGCGTATCCTTCCGCCGGGCGGGCGCCTCGGGCGCGCCGGCGGGCGTGTGCCTGGTCGCGTGTAGGGGTTTGATGTGATGGCGGGCATTAGGCCGGCGGAGGAAGGAACGGATCGCGGCGCGGAGCCCGTGCCGCTGCCCGATAGCGAATTCAAGGATCAGCTCGCCCAGGTCATCCCGCATCTGCGCGCTTTCGGCCGCTCGCTCTCGGGCAGCCGCGATCTCGCCGACGATCTCGTTCAGGAGACTTTGCTCAAGGCGTGGGCGGCGCGCAAGCGCTTCCAGGCCGGCACCAACATGCGCGCCTGGACCTTCATCATCCTCAGAAATCTATTCCTCAGCCAGATGCGCCGCGCCCGCTTCAAGGGCGAGTGGGACGAGTTGACCGCGTCGAAGATCCTCGCTGCGCCGGCCAGCCAGGATCGGCATATCGAGCTTGGCGATATGCAGCGCGCTCTGCTCCATCTCCCGCAGCCGCAGCGGGAGGCCCTGATCCTCGTCGGCGCGGGCGGCTTCGCCTATGAGGAGGCGGCAGAGATATGCGGCTGCGCGGTCGGCACGATCAAAAGCCGGGTCGCGCGCGGCCGCGTCGCGCTCGAAGGGCTGCTGACCAGCGGGAAGCTGCCCTCGCGCCGGGAGCAGGCGACGACCGACAAATCGGCGCTGCAGACGATCATGGTCGAAGTGGACGAACTTAGCCGCGACCGCGACCCGCAAGGAGCCGGCGACGCCGAGGAATGAGCGTCAGTCGAGCCGTTCGAGCAATTCCTTGAACTTGTCGGTCGCGCACATCTCCGAGTTGAGCGCGAACGCCTGGCGCAGAGCGGCGCCCACGCCGGCATGAACGGTGGGCGGTGCCACCTTCACGAATTGCCTGGGCGCGACGCTCGCCATGACTTCTCTGCTCGCTTTCAACTTCCGCACGCGCCACTAACGTATGTTTGACGCGCCAGTTGCAAATGTTGCGCATGGTGAACGGAACGGGATCATTCCTGTGACATGAAGGCGACACCCGACCTTGAGCCGCTGAGCGAGGCGATCGCCCGGGCGCGGGCGCACTCGCCCTTTCTGCGCCAACAGCTCGATCGCGGCGGACCGGTCGCGGAGGCGCTGGAGGCCGGAGACCTCAAGGCGGCGATCGCCGCCGCCCGCGGGGAAGGCGAGGGCATGGGCGTGGCCGCAACGCTCCGCCGAGAGCGGAGCGGTCAGGCGCTGGCGCTGGGCCTCGGCGACCTCGCCGGGCTGCTGCCGCTCGAAGAAATCGTGCGGGACCTCTCCGACCTCGCCGACCGCAGCCTCGCGCGCGCGCTCGCCGCCGCCATTGCCGAGCGGATCCCGGACGCGCGGCCGCGGGGTTTCGCGATCGTCGCGCTCGGCAAGCTCGGCGGCCGCGAGCTCAATGATTCGTCCGACATCGACCTCCTCTATCTCTACGATCCGGCCACGCTGCCCCGAAAATCGGAGCGCGAGGCGCCCGATCAGGCGGCGCTGCGCGTCG
>NZ_JBQTJC010000254.1:0-15361 GCF_052387495.1 Sphingosinicella sp.
TGCCCCATGTTCGCTTCGCTGTCGCGCTACGCCCCGCAATTGCTCGGCTTGCTCCGGATCGTCGCCGGCCTGCTCTTCCTCTCGCACGGCCTGGTCAAAATCCTTGGCTTCCCCGCGGTGCCGCCGGGGCAGCAGGAGCTGCTCACGCTGATGGGCATCGGCGGGGTGATCGAGCTGGTCGCGGGGACCCTGATCCTGCTCGGCCTGTTCACCCGCCCGGCGGCCTTCATCGCCTCGGGCGAGATGGCCGTCGCCTACTGGATGTTCCATGCGCCGCAAGGCCCCTATCCGGTCGGCAATGGCGGCGACGCGGCGATCCTCTATTGCTTCCTGTTCCTCTATCTGGTCGCGGCCGGGCCGGGCGCGTTCAGCCTCGACGGCTCGCGCCGCGGGCGGCTTCGCTAGAGGTCAGTCCCGCGCGATGACGATGATCCGGTCGGCCACGTCGTAGCGGATCGCCTCCGACTTGGTCGGATTGACGATGACTCCGCCGAGCCCCCGATCGCTTTGCGCGGCAAGAACGGGCCGATGGTGGCCGATCGCGACCTCGCCCCGCGCCGCCGCCGCCGCGGCGACCTGGTAGAAGGTGACCGGCTCGCCGACGGGCACGTAGGCGCTCGCCGGCTTCAGGCATACTTCCGAGCCCTCCTCGTCGAGCAGGTCCTTGAAGATCGCCTCGAGATATTCGTTCTCCGAGGCCTGGGCTAGCATCAGGCTGACCAGCTTGTTGCTGACCACGAAATCGTCGACCCGGGTGACCTCGGCGAGAGCACGGTTGCGAACGTCGATCATTTCGCTGACCACGCTCATCGGCCGCTCCGGCGCGCCTTCGGAGATGCGGCGGAGGTGGAGCAGGGTGACGAGCGTGCGGGTGTCCGCCGATTGCGGCTCCATATGATCGCCATAGCCCAGCACGAGAATATGATCGTAGGCGAGCGGGTCGAGCGCATCGACCTCGGCGGCGCGGCCGGTGTCGACGCGCTTGAACTCGACCTTCAGATTGTCGCCGGCGATCTCGATCGCGGCCACCTGTGCCTCGATTTCCGGCGTGTCGGCGGCGATGGTGAGCAGTGAACCGGGCCCGACATAGCGGGACAGCTCCAGCGCGACGACCGGCGCGCGGCGGTTCCAGCCGAGCAGCAGCGTCTTCTCCGCGGGCACGGGGCCGTCGCGGGCGGGCGCCAGAGCGGGCGGCGGCAGGTCCGCCGGCGGCGCCGCGCTCGCGATCTCGTCATCGTCCTCGGCGATCAGGATCGCCTTCATGCCGGGCTCGATCCGCGTCTCCATCGGCGGGTTGAGCGCGACTTTGCCGTCGGCGCCGCACAGGCCGATCAGGCTGCACACGTCATAGGCCATGATCGCTTCGCCGAAGCTCTTGCCCTCAAGCTCCGGCTGCTCGGCGGCGTAGATCTCGCAGCCGTCGAAATCGAGCAACTCGGTATAGACGCCGCTCAGGCCCGGCTGGCGGGTCGAATGGACCATGATCCGCGCGATCAGATCGTCGGCGAGGACGAGCTGGACCTCGTCGCCGCCGACGACGCGGGCGATCTCGGCATTGGCCTCCTCGCGGATTTCGGCCGCGATCCGATAGGGCGCCTCGCGGCGCCCGGGATCGTTGACGAGGGCGAGGATGGTCTTGATCACGCGCGGGTCGGGATCGTCCGCCTCGGGCGAGAGGATGATCACCGAGCGGCAGGTCTGCGGATTCACGATGCCGATGTCGTAAAGGTCGGTGGGATCGCCGCTGCGGCAGATGATCCGCGTGTTCTTGAGCTCGGTCACCTTCGAATAGAGCTCGTCCTCCATCTCGACCTTGTCGCGGTCTGCCATGATCACGATCCGCGGCCGGGTCCGGCTCTCATTGGCGATGACCAGCTCGGAGACGATGTCGAAGATCGAGGGCGACCAGTTGAAGATGATCGTATGATCGCGCTCCAGCACGATCGAGCGGCCCTTGCGGAGCTGGTCGAGCTTCGCTTCGAGACCGGTGCTGAGCACGCCGATCAGCGCCGAGACGACGAAGATGCCGGCGAGCGTTACGGCGAGCATGACGAGGCGGAAGGACCAGCCGTCGTCGCCGCCCATCGTGCCGGGATCGAGGGTGCGCATCAGCGACGCCCAGAAGCCTTCGAGGAAGCTCAGCGGCTCGGCCCCGTCCGGCGAGATGGCGAGCGCGACCACGACGAGGGCGGCGAAGGCGATGATGACGAGGCTGACGATGCCGAGCCAGCCGATCAGCGCGATCGTGCCCGCCGCCATGCTCTTGTCGAACTCATAGCGCAGCCGCGCGCGCCACCCGCCATTGGCCATTATCTTTTCCCCCTCGGGGCCGCGAGGACGCGACCGCTTCCCGGCGCGCATCTTCACTTAGCGGGCGGCGCTTGGGAAGGGGTCTCACCTCATTCCTTTTCGCCGGGCAGGGGGGTGGCGGTGTGCAGCGCCTCCTGGACGTAGAGCCGCTTCACCATCACGTAGAGCACGACGGTGAGCGGCGCCGCGAGCAGGATGCCGACGATGCCGAAGACGGTGCCCCCTGCGACCAAAGCGAAGAGGAGCAAGGCGGGGGGCAGGTCCACCGCGCGCTGCTGGACGAGCGGCTCCAGGACATTGCCCTCGAACTGCTGGATGGCGAGAAAGAGCAAGGCGACCCAGACGGCCTTTTCCGGCCCGGCGGCGAAGCCAAGCAGGATCGCGGGCACGGCGGCGACGATCGGGCCGATGAAGGGGACGAACTCGAGCAGGGCGGCGAGCAAGGCGAGCGAGAGCGCCGAGGGGACGCCGATGATGACGAGGCCGAGCCAGGTGAGCAGGCCGACCACGGCCATCGACACCATCCGGCCGAGCAGCCACAGCCGCAGCGCCCGGCCGCTCGCGGCGAGCGCCTCGGCGGCAAGATCGCGGCCGCGCTCGGGGACCAGCTTCAACAGGCCGACGCGGTAGAGCTCGGGCTGGATCGCGAGATAGATGCCGCCGACGACGACGAGCAACGTGTCGGCGAGGCCGTTGCCGATCGAGACCGCGATGGTGCCGAGATTGGAGACGACGCCCCCACCCTGGCCGAGCGTTGCCGTCCATTCGCGAAGCGGCTGGCCGAGGCCCCAGGCATCGAGGCGCATTTCGAGCGCGCCCCAGGCGGCGGGGATCAGCTCTCGCAAATTGGTCGATTGCCGCATCACCTCGGCGCCGAACAGCCAGAAGGCGGTGCCCACCGTGCCGGCCACGACCAGCACGGCGGCGAGCAGGGCAAACGCGGGCGGGACGCGGAGCCGCCTGCGGATCGGCTCGGCGACCAGGCCGAGGATCACCGAGACCAGCACGGCGCCGAAAAGGAGCAGAAACAGGCCGCGCAGATTCCAGAGCAGCAAAGCGATCGCGACCAAGGCGAGCGCAATCACGACTCGCTCGATGAAGATGCGGTGGCTGGCCGGCTCTCGACCCATCCTATTCTCCGGCTACGCAGGCGGAACAATCCCCGGCATGCGGCGCTGTTCCCGCAGAGGCAAGTTCAGGAGCGAACCCATATGCTTGGCAAGATCATCGGCGCGCGGGTCGGCCAGCGGCTGGCGGGACGCAATCAGGGACTGAAGGGCGCCGTGCTCGGCGCCGCGGCGCCCTGGCTGCTGCGCCGGGCGTTCACGCCGCTCGGCGTCGCGGCGCTCGGCGCTTATGGCGCGAAGAAATGGTACGATCGCCGCCAGGCGCGCCGCGAGCGGAACGCAGCGCCGCCCGTCTGAACCGGGCCTTCGGCTGAGGCTCCGGCCGAGGCTGCGGCGGCGGCGGGATGACGACCTCCGGGACCGGCGGCAGCGGCACATCCTGCGGCTGGCTTGGGCCGGGCGCCAGGGCTTCGTCCACGGCGTTGGCCGGGGTTTCGTCGCGATCGGTCTGAGAGAGCGGCACCGGCGCGACCCGGGGCGCGGGGCGAATGCCGAGCGCCTCGGTCATGAAGCTGCGCCAGATCCGTGCCGGGAGACCACCGCCCGACGTGCCCGGAAGCGGTCGATTGTCGTCATTGCCGACCCAGACTCCGACGACGAGGTCGCCGGCGAAGCCGACGAACACCGCGTCGCGATAATCGGAGGTCGTGCCGGTCTTGCCGAAGGTCGGCACGGCGAGCGCGGCGGCGCGGCCGGTGCCGCGATTGACCACCGCGTAGAGCACGTCGCGCAGCATCGGGAAAGCGCGGTCGCGGCTGAGCCGGTCCGCGGGCGTGCTCCAGCCGAGCCAGGATTCGTCCGGGATCGGCAGCCCGCGCGGGCGGATCGGATAGCGGCCGGCGGCGATCGCGGCATAAGCCGCGGTCAGCTCGATCAGGCTGACACCATTGACCCCCAAGGCGAGGCTCGGATCGGGGCGCAGCTCGCTGGTGATGCCGAGATCGCGCGCGGCGCGGATCACGGCATCGCGCCCCACCCGTTCCTGGACCTGAACCGCCACCGAATTGCTCGAATGGGCGACGGCTTCGCGCAGGCTGATCCGGCCGCGATAGGAATCGCTGTAATTGCGCGGCGTCCAGCTGCCGAGGCGGATCGGCCGGTCGTCGACCGGCGTGTTCGGCGTCAGGCCGGCGCGGAAAGCCGCGAGATAGACGAAGGGCTTGAACGCCGAGCCCGGCTGGCGCCGCGCCTGGGTGGCGCGGTTGAACGGGCTTTGCGCATAGTCCCTGCCGCCCACCATCGCGACGACGCGGCCGTCGAGGCGCATCGCGACCAAGGCGACCTGCGCGCGGCCGAGGCCGGCGCGCCGGACGGTGCGCGCGGCAAGACGCTGGAGATCGCCGTCGAGCGTGGTCACCACCTGCCGCTCGCCATAGCTGCCTTCGGCCAGGTCGCTCGCCTGCGGCACCACCCAGTCGGCGAAATAGGTGCCGGTGGGAACGTCGTCGCGTGGGCCGCGGCGGAGGCGGGCCGGCCGGGCGGCGCGGCGCTGAGCCTAGGTGATGAAGCCGGTTTCCTCCATCAGCCGAAGCACCCGCGCGCCCCGCTCGCGCGCGGCCCCCAGATCGACGGTCGGCGCGAGGCGGGAGGGCGCGTTCACCACGCCCGCGAGCATCGCCGCCTGCGACAAAGTGAGGTCCTCGGGATCGACGCTGAAATAATGCCGTGCGGCGGCGCGCAGGCCGTAGACATTGTCGCCGAAATAGACGTTCGACAAATAGCGGCTGAGGATCTCCTCCTTGGAGAGCCAGGCCTCCAGCCAGAGCGTGATCAAGGCCTCCTGCGCCTTGCGGCCCCAGGTCCGGTTCGGGGTGAGAAAGCTGGTCTTGGCGAGTTGCTGGCTGATCGTGCTGCCGCCCTCGCGGACTCGGCCGGCGCGCAGGTTGCGGACCATGGCGCGGGCGATGCCCCAGGGATCGAGGCCGACATGGCGGAAGAAGCGGCGGTCCTCGATCGCGACGAAAGCTTGGCCGACATAAGGGGGCAGCTCGGTCACGTCGACCGGCTCGCTCATGACCGCGCCCCGCCGGGCGATCGGCTCGCCGTCGGCGGAGAGGATGGTGAGACCGGGCGCGCCCGCCGGCTGCAGCGAGCTCGACAAAGGCGCGGTGACGAACAGCCAGACGAGAATCAGGGCGAACAGGGCCGCGCCGATCTTGATCGCGCGCTTGACGATGCGCGCCCGGGAGATCGGCGGCGAAGGAGGAGGGGGCGGCTGCGCGGCGGCGGTATCGGTCATCTCAAATCCTGGGCCCGCATCATGAAGCTCCGCCAGATCCGCGCCGGCATGCCGCCGCCAGCTACACGCGACATCGGCCTATTGTCATCATTGCCGACCCAGATTCCGACGACCAGATCCCCCGCGAAGCCGATGAACAAAGCGTCGCGATAATCCTGCGTGGTGCCGGTCTTGCCGAAGGTGGGGATGGACAAGGCGGCGGCGCGCCCGGTCCCGCCCACGACCGCACCCTCGAGCAACGCGCGCAAAGCGGGGAAATTGGGATCGGAGCGGCCGCCGTCAGCCATGTCGAGGATCGGGCCGAAGAGGCGGCCGACCACGCCCTGCTCCTCGGCCTGCTCGACGATGCCGTGCGGCGCGACCGGATAGCGGCCGCCCGCGACGGCGGCATAAGCGGCGGTCATCTCGATCAGGCTGACATCGGCGGTGCCGAGCGCGATGCTCGGATCGTTGGCCGGGATCGGCGCGGTGACGCCGAGATCGCGGGCGGCGCGAATCACATTGTTCATGCCCACCCTCTGCGCGAGGCGCACCGCGGCAACGTTGCTGGAAACGGCGAAGGCCTCGGCGAGCGTGATCTCGCCGCGATAGACGCCGTCGGAGTTGCGCGGGCGGTATTCGCCCGTCGTGATCGGTGTGTCCTCGACGAGGTCGTCGGGCGACATGCCGGCGCGCAGGGCGGCGAGATAGACGAAGAGCTTGAAGGTCGAGCCCGGCTGCCGCCGCGCCTGGGTGGCGCGGTTGAACGGGCTGTCGCCGTAGTTGCGCCCACCGAGCATGGCGACGACCCGGCCGTCGGGGCGCATCGCGACCAGGGCCGCCTGGCTGCGCCCCAGCCGCGCGTCGCGGAAAGCGGCGATGGCGGCGCGCTGGAGGGCGGGCTCGAGCGTCGTCTCGATCTCCCGCTCGCCGTAGCGCGAATCCTCCCGATTCTCGGCCGCGGCAAGCACCCAGTCGGCGAAATAGGTCCCGGTCGGGACCTCGTCGCGCGTGCGGGCGAGGCGTAGCCGGGCGGGGCGAAGCCGCGCCGCCTCGCGTTCGCTCAGCGCGCCCGCATCGACCATCTCCTGAGTCACCAGAGCGGCGCGGCGGCGGGCCCCGGCGAGATTGCGGTTGGGAGCAAGGCGGTTGGGTGCGTTGACGAGGCCGGCAAGCATGGTTGCCTGCGGCAGCGTGAGCTCCTCCGGCTCGACGCTGAAATAGAAGCGCGCGGCGGCCCTGAGCCCGTAGATATTGTTGCCGAAATAGACGTTGGAGAGGTAGCGGCTGAGAATCTCCTCCTTGCTGAGCCACGCCTCGAGCCAGATCGTGATCAGCGCCTCCTGGAGCTTGCGGCCCCAGGTGCGTTCGCCGCCGGTGAAGCTGGTCTTGGCGAGCTGTTGGCTGATCGTGCTCCCGCCCTCGCGCACCCGGCCCGCCTGCCAGTTGCGAAAGGCGGCGCGGGCGACGCCCCACGGATCGATGCCGAGATGGCGGTAGAAGCGCCGGTCCTCGACCGAGACGAAGGCCTGGCTGACAAAGGGCGGCAATTCGAGCACGTTGACCGGCCCGGCCCGGATCGCGCCGCGCCGCGCGATCGTCTGGCCGTCGGCGGCGATGACGGTGTAGCTGGGCGCCGCGATCGGCTGGAGCGACTGGCTCAACGGCGCAGTGACGGCGAGCCAGAGGACAAGCGCGACGAAGACCGCGAACAGCGTGTAGAGCGTGTATTTGGTCGCCGTGCGGATGCGCTGGACGACCTTGTTGTAGCGGCGGCGGTGGCCCTCAAGCGTGGCGCCGACGATGCGCGGCGTGTCGAGCTCGACATCCTCGATGCCGACATAGCGCGGCTGCAGCGCGTAGAGCGCGTGCTTGAGATAGTGATCGCGGATATGGGCGGGCGCGTTCTGCCAGGGCGGGCAGCCGCCGCCGGACCGGTCCATCTCGTCATAATATTGCGCTGCCGCCCGGGCGCGGACCGAGGCGATCTCGCGCATCGTCTGCTCGACGCGGGCGCGGTCCTCCTCGGCCATGCCGTCCCAGGTTTCGGTGGTTATGCCGGAATCGGGGGGAGGGCCGTTCAACATCGTTCCTGACAACCGGGCTCTATCGGAGCCGCGCCGGATCGAGATGATCCACGCCCACGCCCAGATCGGCAAGCGCTTTCGGCCAGGCGGCGCCGATGACGAGGGCTTCGACGGCTTCTGCGACGGCCGGCGCGGTCTGCAGGCCGAAGCCGCCCTGGCCGGCGAGCCAGAAGAAGCCGGGCGCCTGCCCGTCGAAGCCGACCGCCGGGGTGCGGTCCATGGCGAAGGTACGCAGGCCCGCCCACCGATGAGGAATCCGCGTGACCGACAGGGTCGTGTAGCGCTCGACCTTCCAGGCGGCGAGAGCGATGTCGTAATCCTCGGGCTGGGCGTCGCACGGCTCCGCCTCGACCTCGTCGACCGGCGAGGCCGCGAGCCGGCCGGATTCGGGCAGGACGTAGAAATCGTCCACCGCGGTCTTCACGAATGGCCAGTCCCGGACGTCGGCGCCTTCGGGCGGGTCGACGACGATGATCGTGCGGCGGAGCGGCCGGAGGGCGAGCGGCGCGACTCCGGCGAACGTCGCGACCTTGTCCGCCCAGGCGCCGGCGGCGTTGATCAGCACCGGCGCGGCCCAGGCGCGGCCGTCCTCGGTCTCGACCCGCCAGCCCTCGCGGATCGAGCCGATACGCGCGTCGGTGGCCACGATCCCGCCCGCCTCCCGAATCGCGCGAGCGAAATGCTGAAGCATTGCATCCGAATCGAGGCGGAGGCCGTCGGGATCGAGCAGGCCCGCGACGATCGCCTCGCCGCCGGTGCGCAGCGGCGGGAACAGCCGCAGCATCTCGGCCTCGTCGGCGGGCCTGATGCTGTCGGTGAAGGCGGCCATGTCGCCGGCAAGCGAATCGAGCGCGGTACGCATCTCCTCGGTGGCGACGAACAAAGCCGGGCTGCGGCGGGCGAGGGTGCCGCCTTGTGCCTCGAGGAAGAAGGCACGGCTGTGCGCGGTCAGCGCGCGGACAATGCGGTTGCCGATGCCGTAATGGGAGAAGGTCGCGCTGCGCCCCGAGGAATGATAGCCGAGTGCCGCTTCGGCCTCGATCACCGCCACCCGGCCATGTCGCACCAGCCGCGCGCCCGCCGACAGTCCGGCGACGCCGCCGCCGATGATGAGGAAATCCACGCCCTCCACGGGCGCGCGCTAGCCGATTTGGCGCAGGCCGTCACGCGCCGCGGTGACGAGCGGCTGGAACTCGGCCACCGGCCGCCCGAGCAGACCGTCGACGATCCGCCCGGCCGCGTGGCCGTCGCCGTAGATCGTGCTCGGGGCGGGTATCCGGCGGCCGCGGCGGAGCCACGTCTGCGCACCGGCGCGAATCGCCTCGGCATCGGTGCCCACCAAGTGGGCGACACCGGCGGCGACACCCTCGGGCCGCTCGGTCGCGCCGCGAAGCACAAGCACCGGCTTGCCGAGCGTCCCCGCTTCCTCCTGCACCCCGCCCGAATCGGTGAGGATGAGGGCCGCGCGGTCCATCGCTCGGATGAAGCCGGGCAAGTCGAGCGGGTCGACCAGATGAACGTTAGGATGATCGCCGAGTTGTGCGACGACCGGCTCGCGCGCTGCCGGATTCGGGTGAAGCGGCCAGACGATGTCGACATTGCTGCCGCGCGCGAGCGCGGCGACGCCTTCGCAGATCGCGCGGAGCGGCGCGCCGAAGCTTTCGCGGCGGTGCGCGGTGACCAGGATCAGCTTTCGGCCGCCCGACGGGGGCAGCGCGGCATCGACCTTCGCACGAAATTTGGCGTCGCGGGCGAGGCGCCTGCGGACGCAGTGGAGGGCGTCGATGCCGCTATTGCCGGTGACAAAGACCTCGCCGTGCAGCCGCTCGGCGGCGAGATTGGCCTTGGCGGCCGCGGTCGGTGCGAAATGGAGATCGGCATGAAGCGCGATGGTGCGCCGGTTCGCCTCCTCCGGCCATGGCCCCGCCATGGCGTAGGTCCTGAGGCCCGCTTCGACATGAGCCACCGGGATGCGCCGGTTGTCGGCGGCGAGCGCCGCGGCCATCGCGCTGGTCGTGTCGCCCTGCACGATCACCCGGTCCGGCGCCTCGCGGGCCAGAATCTTGTCGAGCCGGTCGATGGTGCGGGCAGCCAGATCGTTGAGGCCCTTGCTCTGCGCCATTAGCGCGAGATCGAAATCCGGTGCGATCCCGAAGAAGCGCAGAACAGGGTTCAGCAACTCCCGGTGCTGGCCAGTCACGCAGACTTGGGAGAGAACGCCCTGTTCGGACGCCAGCGCGCCGAGCACGGGCGCCATCTTCACGGCTTCTGGCCGCGTACCGAAAACCGACAGCAATTTCATGCCGCGCCCCCCAGACCGGGAAAGCTAAGCACAGCTTGACTTCGGCGAATAGCCGAAAGTTACGGGCTCAGTAGGTTCCGCCCGTCCGGCGCGCGTCGGCGCGGCCCGCCAGATAGGCGGCGCAGCTCGAGCGCAGCGACTGGCTGTCGCCGGCCGAGAGCGAATAGGCCGTGCTGATCCGCGTCAGGAAGGAGGTCGGATCGTTCTGATTGCCGGCCGCGCGGCAGATCGTGGTGATCTGCGAAAGATCGAGCCCGCCACCGCTGGCGCGTCGCGGCGCGGTCCGGCGCGCGGGCGCTGGGCGCCGGGCCTGTGCCGGGGCGGTGGCGCGGGGCTGCAAGGCCTCGGCGCGCGCCGCGAGGTCGAGCGCGTTGCGATCGATGTCGGCGAGAACCGTCTTGCCGGTCAACAGCGCGGCGAAGATGATGATCATGTTTCGTCCCCCCGGAGACAACCTCCGTGGGCATGGGGATAATACGGTAATGGTAAAGAGGGCGTTAACCCTGATCTTTCACGAGTTGCCCCACTGCGCGCGGGCGGGCATCAGGTATGTCGGACGAGGAAAGGAGCAGGCTTGACCGACGAGGACCTGGCGGCGCGGCTGGCGGAAGGGGCGGGGCGGCTGTTGCTGGAGCTGCGCGCGAGCAGCTTCCTCGAGGGCGCGGCGCTCGGCATGGTCGCCGACAAGGTCGCCAATTCCTTCATTCTCACCGCGCTGCGCGAATGGCGGCCGGCCGATCCGGTCCTGTCCGAGGAGAGCCCGGACCATAAGGAGCGGCTGGCGAGCGAGCGGGTGTGGATCATCGACCCGCTCGACGGCACCCGCGAATATGGCGAGGGGCGGCCCGACTGGGCGGTGCATGTCGCGCTCGCCGTGGCCGGGGAGCCTCGGCTGGGGGCGGTGGCGCTGCCTGCGCTGGGCAGGGTCTATCGCTCGGACCAGGTGTCCGCGCCGGCGGCGTCGGGGCGGGAACGGCCGCTCATCGTGGTGAGTCGGACTCGGCCGCCCGCCGAGGTGACGGAACTGGCGGCCCTGCTCGACGCGGATCTGATCGAGATGGGCTCGGCCGGTGCCAAGGCGATGGCGGTGCTCGCGGGCGACGTGGACCTCTATTATCATGCCGGCGGGCAGCACGAATGGGACAATTGCGCGCCCGCCGCGGTGGCGCTCGGCGCCGGGCTTCATGCGAGCCGGGCGGACGGCTCGGCGCTCGCCTACAACCGGGCCGACACGATCGTGCCGGACCTCATCGTCGGTCGCCCGGAGCTGGCGGCGCGCCTGCTCGCCTTCACTCAGAGATAGGCGCGCAAGGCGAGCCAGGCTTCGCGCTTCGCCGCGAACGGGAGGCTGGCATAAGCCGGGCTGCTCGACGGCAGATCGATCAGCGCGACCCCGTCGATGCCCGACAGCTGCTTGCGGCCGATCCGGGCCGAGGTGCCGCCGTTGAAGGCGATCGCCCGGAGGTCGGGCAATGTGCCGGCGAGGCGCGCGACGTCGCTGGCCTCGTGGAGGCGGATGTCGACGTCGAGGCTGCCCTTGCGCGTCGCGGCGGCGACCGTGTCCCAGAGGCCGACCTTGCCATCGAGCAGCGCCTCGAGCCGCGCCTCATAGGGCAAGGGCACCAGCTCCCGCCCGATCACCTCGCTCATCAGGCGCCAGAACAGATTTTGCGGGTGGGCATAATATTGCTGCGCCGCCAGCGACTTGACGCCAGGCAAGCTGCCGAGGACGAGCAAGCGGGTGTCGGGCCGGGTGACGGGCGGGAAGCAATGCTGCATGAAGAAGGCCGTTATGAAGATCGAAGGCGGATGTCACTGCGGTGCGGTGCGGTTCGAGGCGGAGGTGCCCGAAGCGGTCGAGATTCTCGACTGCAATTGCTCGATCTGCGCGAAAACCGGGTTTCGGCATTTGATCGTGCCGCATGCCGATTTCCGGTTGCTGTCGGACGAGGACGCCCTCGTGTCCTACCGCTTCGGCACGGGCGCCGCGAACCACCTCTTCTGCGGCACGTGCGGGGTGAAGAGCTTCTACCAGCCGCGCTCGCACTCCGAGGCATGGAGCGTCAATTTCAATGCATTGGACGATCCCGGCGCGCTCGATGCGACGTTCCGCGCCTTCGACGGCCGCAATTGGGAGCAGGCCGCCGCCGCGCTCGACTAGAGCGGGAACAGCGCACGGCCTGCCAGCGCCTGGAGAAGGAGCGCGACGGCCGCCGCGACATAGAGCGCCGTTCCGCCGAGCAGGACCGCCCAGCGACGTCCGGCGGCCATGCCCGCCGCCGCGGCTAAAGCGGCGAGGATCGGAATCGCCTGCTGGGCGTGGATGCCCATGAAATGGGCGATGCGCAGATCGCCGCCGGCGCGGTTCCAGCCGAACACGGGCAGGCCGCCCGCCTCGGCCCCGACCGCATGCCCGCCGTTCGCCGCGATCACGCCGCCGAAGCTCGCGCCGAGGAAGAAGGTGAGGAGCAGACCGATCACCACCGCGGCGACGAAGTCCCGGCTCAGCCCGGCCGCCGGGCGCCGCGCGATCTCCCAGGCGAGCGGCAGCGCGGTGCCGGCCAGCAGGACGGCGAAGACGCCCATTAGGTTGAACATCCGGCGGTAGAAAAGCGTGTCGAAATTAAAATGGGATTCGAGGCCGTTGGTGCCCTGCCAGGTGATCCAAGCCAGCTCGAACGTGCCGGAGAGAAGGAGCAGCGCGACGGTGCCGCGCATCAAGAGCGAGCGGCGCCGCTCGGGCCGGACATGGCCGAAGAACCAGGTGACGGTGAGCGCGAAGATCGTCACCGAGCTCAGGAACTTGGCCGGCTTCACCCAGACGTTGACGCCGCTCTCCAGCAGGCGCGGATCGAGCCCCTGCAGTAGCACCGCGACCAGCGCGAGGCCGAGCGTCGCGAAGCCGTAGAGGGCGAGGGTCCGCTGCCGGGACAGGAACTCGCCGACGATCGAGCGGGGCGAGGCGAGCGGGAGGGCGGCGGCGGTCACGACGAAGCTCCAGCGGATTCGGGTGGGCGGCCCAGCGCGAGACGGAGGGCGAGGTAGAGGAGGAGGCCGGTCGGGCCGAACAGGAAGGTCAGCGGCAAAGCGGGGAGGATGAAGAGCGGATGGAGGCCGCGGCCGAGCCCGTCGCGCACGATCCAGGCGCCGACGAACAGGTCGAAGGCGAGATAGTGCAGCCACCCGGCCGCCAGCGCGGCGTCGTGGGCGAACAGGGCGCGGACCTCCGCGATCGATCCGAAGCCGCCCTCGGCGAAGGCGTCACGCCCGCCGAGCAGCAGCAGCAGATAGGCCAAGGCGAGGAGTGCCGGGATCAGCAACTGCGCGACCGGCCAGGCATAGGGCCGCGCCTGCCTCACGAAGAGCGAAACGAGCAGACCTAGCCAGCCCGCCATGGCGAGCAGACCGCCGAGAGAGAAGGCTGAGGCGGGATCGATCATCGCTTGCGCTCCATCTTTACACTGTATAGATGAGCGCTATGGCAGATGATCTGAACAGTGTCAACATCAGCCCGGACGCCGTGCGTCGCTATCATCATGGCGACCTGCGCGCCGCGCTCGTCGCCGCAGCGGAGGCGGTCATCGCGGAGCGCGGCGTCGACGGGTTCAGCCTGCGCGAGGCGGCGCGGCGGGCCGGCGTCTCGCCGGCCGCGCCCGGCCATCATTTCGGCGACGCGCGCGGGCTGCTGACCGCGGTCGCGGCGCGGGCCTTCCGCGATTTCGGCGATGCCCTCGCCGCCGCCGACCAAGGCGGCGATCGCGCCGAGCGACTGCGCGGGCAGGGCTTGGCCTATGTCCGCTTCGCCCTCGCGCATCCGGCGCGGTTCGACCTGATGTGGCGGCGCGCTTTGCTCGACAAGACCGACCCCGAGCTCAAGGCCGCGGCCGATCGCGCCTTCGTCATCCTCGACCGTGCCGCGCGCGGCGAAGAGGTCCTGCGTCACGGACCCGAGGACGTCGCGCTCGCGCCCTCGATCGCGGCCTGGTCGATGGTCCATGGCTTCGCCCGGCTCGCGCTCGAGGGCGCCTTCGGGCCGGAGCCGGGGGCGGCAGAGCGTGCTGCCGAAGCCTTGCTCCCGCGCGTGCTCGATCATCTGTCTGTTTGAGCGGCTTGCCGGGCGGGCGCCCTCCGGCCTAGGTTCACGAAAAGGGGTAAGCGGCGATGGCGACAGCGACAGCGGTGGCGACGGGCGGCGGCGAGACGGAGCTTGGCAAGACGCGGCTCGTGATCGGCGCCTCCTCGGTCGGCACCGTCTTCGAATGGTATGATTTCTTCATCTGGGGGACGCTGACCGCGTCGGGAATCCTGCAGCGCAGCTTCTTCCCCCCGGGCGACGAACTGCTCGCGACCCTGCTCGCCTGGGCGACCTTCGCGATCGGCTTCGCCTTCCGCCCGCTCGGCGCGATCCTGTTCGGCTATCTGGGCGACAGGCTGGGGCGCAAATATACCTTCCTCGTCACCATCACCCTGATGGGCGTCGCCACCGCTGGCATCGGCCTGGTCCCCAGCTACGCCGCGATCGGGGCCGCGGCGCCGCTCGCGATCATCCTGCTGCGCATCGGGCAGGGGCTGGCGCTGGGCGGCGAATATGGCGGCGCGGCGATCTACGTCGCGGAGCATTCGCCGCCGGGCAAGGCGGGCTTCTACACCAGCTTCATCCAGGCGAGCGTGGTCGGCGGGTTCATCCTCAGTCTCGCCGTCGTCCTCGGCTTCAAGGCGCTGGTCTCGGACGTGGAGTGGATCGCCTGGGGCTGGCGCTTGCCCTTCCTCTTCTCGATCCTGCTGCTCGCGGTGTCGCTCTGGATGCGGCTCAAGCTCAACGAGAGCCCGGTCTTCAGGGCGCTCAAGGAAAGCGGCGGCTGCGCGAAGAATCCGTTCAAGGAGAGCTTCACCTATCCGGGCAATTTGAAGCGACTTTTCGTCGCCCTGTTCGGGATCGCCGCCGGGCTCACCGTGATCTGGTACACGGCGATGTTCTCGGTGCTCGCCTTCCTGCAGAATCCGTTGCGGGTCGATCAGACGGTGGCGCAGCTTGTCGTCGCGGCGGGCGCGCTGGTCGGACTGGCCTTCTACGTCATCACCGGCGCCTGGTCGGACCGGGTCGGGCGCAAGAAGCCGATCGTGATCGGCTACGCGCTGACCCTGCTGCTGCTGTTTCCGCTCTTCTGGGCGATCGGCGACGCCGCCGGCAACGGCGCGGGCGCGCCTGCCGGGGAGAGCTTCGTGCCCGACGCGGGCAGCCTCGCGCTCATGTTCGCGGCGATCCTCGGGCTGATGGCCCTGTCGGGGCTTACCTACGGCTCGGTGGCGGCCTTGC
>NZ_JBQTJC010000255.1:0-7640 GCF_052387495.1 Sphingosinicella sp.
TCCGCACCCGCTCGATCGGGACCGCGGCGAAGAACAGCCCGCTCACGAACCAGAACAGGATCTGGATCGCCATCAGCAGCGCCAGCCATTTGTGAATCTTCGCCCAGAGCCCCTGTCCCGCCATTCCACTCGCTCCCGCGCCCCGCTAGACTGGGGCCATGCAGCTCACCCTCTACGATTATTGGCGCTCGTCGGCGAGCTACCGGGTGCGGATCGCGTTGAACCTCAAGGGCGCGGAATATGAGCGGGTGCCGGTGAACCTGCTCGATGGCGAGCAGAAGGCGGACGCCTATCGCGCGCGCAACCCGCAGGGCTTCGTGCCGATGCTCGAAGCGGACGGCCACGGGATCACCCAGAGCCTCGCCATCATCGGCTGGCTGGAGGCGCGCTTTCCCGAACCGCGCCTGTTCCCGGCCGACCCCGACGAGGCCGCCCACGTCCGCGCGCTCGCGCTCACCGTCGCCTGCGACATCCATCCGCTCAACAATCTGCGCGTGCTCAAGCATCTCGCCGGCCTCGGCATCGATCAGGCCGCGCGCGACGATTGGTATCGTCATTGGGTCCGCGAAGGGCTCGACGCGCTGGAGGCGCTCGCCGCGCCGCGCGCCGGCACCTTCCTCTACGGCGAGGCGCCGACACTCGCGGACGTGTGCCTCGTGCCGCAGCTCTACAATGCGCGCCGCTTCGAGGTGCCGCTCGACGGCTGGCCGACCCTCGTCCGCGCCGAGGCTTCGGCCAACGCGCTCGATGCCTTCGCCGCCGCCCATCCGGACAGAGTCGCGCCCGGGGCGGCGAGCGGCTAATAGATACGACGACATTTTGAGGAGGCCGGCATGGGACGCGTGGATTCGATCAACCGGGGCATGGCCGAAGTGAGCCCCCTCGCCTCAGTCGAGATCCCATCGCTGAAAGGGCGCGTCAGCGAGGAGGAATGGAAGATCCGCGTCGATCTCGCCGCCGCCTACCGGCTGGTCGCTTATTACGGCTGGGACGACCTCATCTTCACCCATCTCTCGGCGCGGGTTCCGGGGCCGGAGCATCACTTCCTGCTCAATCCCTACAATTTGATGTTCGAGGAGGTGACCGCCTCCAGCCTGATCAAGGTCGACACGACCGGCCTGCCGGTCGAGCCGACGCCGTTCATCACCAATCCGGCCGGCTTCGTCATCCACAGCGCGCTCCATATGGCGCGCGAGGACGCGCACGCGGTGATGCACCTCCACACGCCGCAGGGGCAGGCGGTCTCCGCCCATGCCGAGGGGCTGCTGCCGCTGACCCAGACCGCGATGCTGATCCGCGATGACGTCGCCTTCCACGATTATGAGGGCGTCGCGGTCGATCTCGACGAGCGCGAGCGGCTGGTCGCCGACCTCGGCGACAAGGGCGCGATGCTGCTGCGCAACCACGGCACCCTGGCCGTCGGCGAAACGATCGGCGAGGCTTTCATCAAGCTCTACTTTCTGGAGCGCGCCTGCCAGGCGCAGGTGATGGCCCTCTCCGCCGGCGAGGGGAACGTCAACAACCCGCCGCAGGGGTCTCCCGAGATCACCGCCGCGCAGGGCAAGGTTGGCCTCAAGATGGGCGCGAACCTGCTCGCCTGGCCGGCTTTGCTGCGGAAGGCCTACCGGCTCGACCCGGGTTTCGCGACCTAGCGACGGATCTCAACCAGCGGCCGGTCGCTGTGAAAGCGCGGCCGCCATTGCCGGATTTCGGCGGCGAAGACGCCGTTCACGATCGCCGGGTCGGCGGCCAGCATGGCTTGCGCCTCGGCGAGGTCGGCGGCGCGAATGATCGCCATGCCGCCATCCTCGCCGATATAGCCGCCACCGGCGACGCTCCGCCCTTCCTCGACCAGCCGGGCATGATAGGCGCCATGCTCACGCAGATTCTGCTGCCGCATCGGCCGGCCCGCGACCCAGGCCGGGCCCGGCCGGAACAGGTAGAGGAACAACTCGCGCGCCGGCTCGGCCGCGGCGGGCTGCTGCGCCGCTGCCGGGACCGCGGCGAAGAGGAGCATGGGGGAGAGCAGAACCTGGCGCATCGTCACCTCCGGTGGGCCGGAGGATAGACGCTTTCAGCCGCGATACCAATCGCGCGCGAGCCGCCGCGAGGCGGCGAGATAGATGAGGCCGCTCAGCAGATAGAAACCGAGGCCGTAGAGGATCGACCAACGCAGCGAATCCGCGCCATAGGCCGCGCTCATCGTGTCGGACATGAAGCCCAGGAAGAAAATCCCGAAGCCGATCCCGATCAGATTGTTGATGAACAGGAAGCTGGCGCTAGCCGTCGCCCGCATGTTGGGCGGGACGATATGCTGGACGGCGGCGATTACCGGGCCGAGCCACGCGAGCGCCAGCATCTGGCCGATCGCGAACAGCACCCAGCCGACGGCCAGCGATGGCGCGAACAGGCCCGCCGCGAAGACCGGCGCCGCGATCAGGAAGCAGATGGCGGGGATCAGCGCGTAAGCGGCGGGGTTGGCCGGCCCGGCCCGGTCGCCGAACCAGCCGCCGAGCCAGGTCCCGGCGACGCCGCCGATCAGCACGATCGTGCCGTAGAACCAGCCGACCTCGGCGAGCTCCAGCCCGAAGCTGCGCGAGAAGAAGCTCGGCAACCAGAAGATCAGGCCATAGCCGAGGATCGAGCCCGAGGCGGCGCCGAACGAGAGCAGCCAGAAGCTGGGCGTGCGCCCCAGCGTCGCGGCGACGGCGAGGAAGGGCGGCGCCGGTTCGCTCGCCGCGCCGTCGGCGCTGTCGAAGCCGCCGCGGACCGGCTCCGGAATACCGAGCTTGACCAAAAGCGCCGCCGGCAGGCCCGCGAGGCCGACGATGATGAAGGCCGAGCGCCAGTCCAGATTCTGCGCGATCCAGCCACCGAAGAAGACGCCGAGCGCCGAGCCGATCGGGATCCCGAGCGAGAAGAAGGCGAGCGCCCGCCCGCGCTTCTCCTTCGGGTAGAAGTCCGAGATCAGGGCATATGAAGGCGCGACCCCGCCCGCCTCGCCGATGCCGACGCCCATCCGCGCGAGGAAGAGGTGCCAGAAATTCTGGGCGACGCCGCACAGAGCGGTGAACCCCGACCAGAGCGCCACCGAGACCGCGATGATGTTCACCCGGCTCTTGCGGTCGGCGAGCCAGGCGATCGGGATGGCGAGCCCGGAGTAGAAGAGCGCGAAGGCGATCCCGCCCATCAGGCTCAATTCGGTGTCGGAAAGCGCGAGCTCGGCTTTGATCGGGACGGCGAGGACGCCGATGATCTGCCGGTCGATGAAGTTGAAGATGTAGGCGAGGAGCAGGATGAGGAGGACGCGCCCGCCGGGGCCCGCCCCCCTCGCACTGCTCCCGGCCATACTCACCGGAAGTTGAGGCCGACGGTCAGGTAGATCTGCCGCGGATTGCCGTAGAAGGCGGTCAGCACGCCTTCGGCGCCGAGCGCCGAGCTCAGGCCCGGCTGGCCGTTGGCGAGGATGAACGCCCCGGTGTCCGGATTCTGCCGCAGGAAGTTGTAGCCCGACGTGATGTACTGCTTGTCGGTCAGGTTGCGGCCGTGCAGGCCGATCGTCCAGCGCTCGTTATCCGAGCGCCAGCTGATGCCCGCGTCCCACAGGGCATAGCCGGGCTGGTCGATCGGCGGGATCGCCAGCTCGAACTGCTGGGTCGCGCTGCGATAGGAAAGGGTGGTCATGACGTTGAGCATCCCGCCGAATGCCGGCACGCCATAATTGAGCGTCGCGCTCGCCGTCCACTCCGGCGTGTTCTGGATACGGCGATTGTTGGCCACGTCGATGCCGCGTGCATCGATATATTCCCTGAAATCGGCGTTGATGTAGCCGAGCGAGAAGGCGAAGTTCAGCGAATCCCCGTCCGTGCCGAAATCGCGCGCGAGGACCGCATTGCCCTCCAGCTCCAGGCCCTGGAAGCGGGCCCGCGCCGCGTTGGTGGTGATGCCGATGAAGGTCGGAATGTTGTTGATGACGGTGCCGATCGATCCGGGGATCTGTACGTCGCTATAATCGGCGTGGAACGCGGTGAGGCCGAAACGCAGCCGCCGGTCGAACAATTCCGCGCGCCAGCCGAGCTCGTAGCTGGTCACCGTCTCCGGATCGAACGACATGAAATCGAACAGCTCCTGAGCGTTGCAGGCCACGCCTTGCGCGTTGCGGCAGGCGGTCGTCACGCCGCGCGGATCGAAGCCGCCGCCCTTGAAGCCACGCGAATAGCTCGCATAGATCATCTGGTCATCGTTCGGCCGGAAGCTGACCGAGGCGCGTGGGGTGAACTCCTCGAAGTTCGCGGTGCCGTCGAAGCTCGACTGGTTGACGATCCTGATGCCGGTCCCACCGAAGAAGGGCGAGCCGCCGCCGCCCAGATAGACGCCGCGGTCGATCACCGAATGGCGCTCGTCCCAGGTGTAGCGGCCGCCCAGCGAGACGCTCCATTGCGGCGAGAAATCATAGGTGAAATCGCCGAAGATCGCGAACGTCTCGGTCTCGACGTCGCCGAAGGTGAGCGCCGTGATGCCGCCCGGAAGCCGCACGTCGAACACGGTCTGGGCATTGGCGTCGAGATAGTAGAAGCCGAGCAGCGCGTTGAAGCCGCCCTGATTGTAGAGAACCTGCAGCTCCTGCGAGGTCTGCTGGTTGTTGTAGAAGGCCGGGACGTCGACGTCGACGGCGGGCAGCGCGTCGAAATCGATCGGCGCGTTGCTGCGGTCGCGGCGGAAGGCGGTGATGCTTCGCAGCGTCCAGTTCTCGGCCGGCTCCACCTCCCCGAACAGGGTGACGCCATAGGCCGTCACCCGCTGATCCGGATCGACCAGCGCACCGCGCGTGTCGTAGACGTCGGGCAGGACCGGCGTGCCGGAAACCAGCCCCGGTATCAGGCGATGGCCGCCGCGCGGGTCGCTATTGTCGCGGGTATAATCGCCCTGGAGGCGAATGAAGATGTCGCTTTCATTGTTATATTCGAGGCTGACCCGGCCGGCCCAGATGTCCCGGTTGTAATTTTCCCGCCCCGTCGTGAGGTTGTCGCCAAATCCGCCGCGCGAGAGGCGCGCCAGCGAGGTACCGACGCGCAGTGCGTTGCCCGCGCCCTCGGACGCGAGTGGCGTCGAGGCGGTGACGACGAGGTCCGCCTGCTCGTAGGTGCCGATCGTGCCGCGAATCCTGAGGGTCGGGTCGCGGGCGAGCCGCCGGGTCACGTATTTGACCGCGCCGCCGATCGTGTTGCGGCCGTAGAGCGTGCCCTGGGGCCCGCGCAAAATCTCGATCCGCTCGACGTCGTAAATGTCGAGCAGCGCGGCCTGGGGGCGGTTCAGGTAGACGTCGTCGAGGTAGATGCCGACGCCGGCCTCGAAGCCGGCGACCGGATCCTGCTGACCGACGCCGCGGATGAAGGCGGTCAGGGTCGAGTTCGTGGCCCGCGAGGCTTCCAGCGTCACGTTCGGAGTCGTGTCGCCGATATCGGTGATGTCGAGCGCGCCTTCCATTTCGAGCTGCTCGCCCGAATAGGCGCTGATCGCGATCGGGACGTCGAGGATGTTCTCCGCCCGGCGGCGAGCGGTCACGGTGATCGCCTCGTCCTCCTCGGTTGCGGTCGTCGTCGGCGCCGGCTCGTCCTGGGCGTAAAGCGGGGCGGCGGCGGTCAGCGCGATCAGTGCGCTGCCGAGCTTGAGGCTGGTCGGGATTTTGCGGGTGCGGGACATCATGTTCCTCCTCGTCAATTCGGGTTCGTTGTTGGGACGGTACGGGCGCGGGACAGGCGCGCCGCGAAATCGGACAGGAGGCGGTTGAAGGCCTCGGGCTCTTCGAGATGCGGGGCGTGGCCGGCGCGGTCGAAGCGGACCGCGCGGGCATCGCCGAGCGCGGCGACGAGATGGGCGGCGGTGTCGTCGCCGTAAAGCTGGCTCTGACCGCCATGGACGACCAGAATGGGCAAAGCGAGGCGGCCGAGCAGAGAGCGCGCATCCTGCGCGACGAGCGACTCCCACACCGCGGCCATCGCCTCGGCATCGTTGCGGGCGAACTCGGCGCCCGCCCAATCGGCGGTCTCGCGCATCCGCTCCGCGACGGGCTGGGCGAAGATCGCCTGGCCGGCATTGAGCGCGAAGCCCTCGAAATCGGCGCGGATCGCGGCCGAGCGCGCCGCGCAGGCTTCGGGCGACAGGCCGAGCGCCCAGTCGCCGCCGTTGAGGACCCGAGCCGTCATGTCGACGATCACCGCCCCCGCGAAGCGTTTGCCGGCGGGACCGGCCAGGACGTGCCAGAGGACGGTGGCGCCCAGGGACCAGCCGACCCCGATCGCGCCATCCAGGTCGAGCGCTTCCACCAGCTCGGTCACGTCGGCGGCGAGCCGCTCGACGCTCGGCGCCGCGCCGGGGATCTGCGATTCGCCGTGGCCGCGCAGGTCGATCGTGATCAGGCGATGGTCGGCGGAGAGCGGCGCCTGCGCGCGGAAGAAGCCGCCATGGGCGAGCAGCCCGTGCAGCAGCACGAGCGGCGTCCCCCCGCCTTCGTCGCGATAGGCGATGCACGCGCCGTCGGATGTCGTGAAATGCCGCACAGACCCTCCCCGCCTCGCGCCCCTGTTCGAGGTCTCCGGCCCGCGCCTTTTGCTCGAAACTGAAACCTGAGTCAATATTCAAGTTATGAAAAGTGTCTTCCGCGGGCGGTGTTGGGAGAGTCCTTTCGCTCGGGCTTCGCGCGCGGAGCCTTCTTGCGTTGTAGGATTTGTTCTGATCCAACCATCCAGATGGAACAGACAAGGAACACTGAGTCGGGACAGGGCGACGACTCCGTCTCGCCCCTGCTCGAATTCAGCCCGGTCCCCGTCCGTGCGCGTAGGGACGGCTGGACGCCCGAGCGTCAGCGTCGCTACGTCGCGGCGCTCGTCGAGACCGGTCATGGCGGGAAGGCTGCCGCTGCGGTCGGAATGACCGAGCAGAGCGCCTGCCGGCTTCGCCGCCGGCCCGACGCCGCCGACTTCACCCGCGCCTGCGCCGCCGCCTGGCGGATCGCCCGAAGCCGCTGGGCGATGGCCCGGCTCGACGCGGCCCGGCCGCGATCCAATGCCCGTCGAGCGCCCCTGAAAGGTTCAAGATTTTTCGTGCCCAGGGGAGCCGAAACTTCGAAACTTATGAACCTTCCACGCTCCGGAATGACACTCCGCCGCCTGGACGAAGCCCTGCGCGCCGCCTTCCTCGCTGGAACGGAACCTGCTTCTCGCCCGGAGAGAGAGGATTGCGCAAAGCTGAAAGTCGGTTCAGTTTCCCGTCCGGGAGGCGCCGCATGAACCAGCTCGGCCAGACCGCCGTTTCGGCCGACAAGGCGCCGCGCACCGAGCGCGGACGCAAGACGGTGCGCAAGCTGCTCGAGGCGGCGGCGCGGGAGTTCGGCGAGCGCGGCTATCATGAGGCGGCGATCACCGGCATCACCCAGCGCGCCGGCGTCGCCCTCGGCACATTCTACACCTATTTCGAGAGCAAGGAGGAGCTGTTCCGGGCGCTGGTCCGCGACATGAGCCACGCCACCCGGCAGCACGTCGCCGAGGCGGTCGCCGGCGCGCCCGACCGCGTTGCCGCCGAGCGGCTCGGCCACGCCGCCGTAATCGCCGTCACCCGCGCGCCTCCCGAGCTCTACCGGA
>NZ_JBQTJC010000256.1:0-3582 GCF_052387495.1 Sphingosinicella sp.
AGCCGAGCTCGCGCATCGCGTCGCGCTGGAGGTTCAGCTCCGGCGCGAGATCGTGGTCCCAGCTTTCGCGCAGCATCTGCCTGAGCCGCGCGAGGCCTCGGGTCGGGCCGCTCGCGAAGCGCGCGGCGAGCGCGTCGACTTCGGCGTCGAGCGCTTCGTCGTCAACCGCCTTCCAGATCAGCCCCCATTCCGCCGCGGTCTCGGCCGGCAGCGGCTCTCCGGTCAGCGCGAGGCCCATCGCCCGCGCCTGGCCCACCAGCCGGGGCAGCGCCCAGGTGCCGCCGCTGTCCGGAATGAGGCCGATCGCGGCGAAGCTCTGGATGAACTTCGCGCTCTTCGCCGCGATGACGATGTCGCAGGCGAGCGCGATATTGGCGCCCGCGCCGGCGGCGACGCCATTGACGCGCGCGATGGTCGGCATCGGCAGGCTGGTCAGCGTGCGGATCAGCGGATTGTAACGGACCTCGACCGACTCGCCGAGATCGACTGCTTCGCCCGGCGCCACCGCGCGATCGTTGAGGTCCTGTCCCGCGCAGAAGCCGCGCCCGGCGCCGGTCAGGACCAGCGTCCGCGCGTCGCCGAGGCGGCCGAGCGCGTCCGCCACCTCGTCGTGCATTCGCACCGTGAAGCTGTTCAACCGATCCGGGCGGTTGAGGGTAAGCCGCGCCACGCCCGCCTCAAGCTTGAAGTCGATCGTCTCGTAAGCCATGCGCCTTTTCATGAACGCAGATGAGATCGCCGACAAGGTCGCCCGTTCTATGCTGGCCGCCGAGGGCAGCGGGCCGGCCTGGGGGATCGCGATCGAGGAGGCGCGCGAGGGCTATGCGCGGATCCGCATGTCGCTGCGCCCCGACATGCTGAACGGACACGGCATCGCCCATGGCGGGATGGTCTTCGCGCTCGCCGACACCGCTTTCGCTTATGCCTGCAATAGCCGCAATTTGCGCACCGTCGCCGCCAATGCCTCGATCACCTTCTTGGATCAGGCGCGCGAGGGCGAGGTGCTGATCGCCGAGGCCCAAGAGGCGGCGCTTGTCGGCCGCTCGGGCGTTTGCCATGTCGCGGTCCGCACCGCGGAGGGCCGCGCCATCGCCGAGTTCACCGGCTTCTCGCGCAGCCTCGGCGGGGCGCTGATTGGAGAGGATGAATGACCGAAGCCTTTATCTGCGACGCGGTGCGCACGCCGATCGGCCGCTATGGCGGCAGCCTGTCCTCGGTACGCGCGGACGACCTCGCCGCGATCCCGATCAGGGCGCTGATCGCGCGCAACCAGCAAGTGGACTGGAGCGAGGTCGACGACGTCATCCTGGGCTGCGCCAATCAGGCGGGCGAGGACAATCGCAACCTCGCGCGCATGGCGGGCCTGCTGGCGGGCCTACCCGACACATCCGGCGGCGTCACCCTCAACCGGCTCTGCGGCTCAGGCATGGACGCGGTGGCGATGGCGGCGCGGGTGATCCGGGGCTCGGAGGCGGACATGATCGTCGCCGGCGGCTCGGAGAGCATGAGCCGGGCGCCCTTCGTCATGGCCAAGGCGACGAGCGCCTTCGACCGCAATGCCGAGATGTACGACACCACGATCGGCTGGCGCTTCGTCAACCCGAAGATGAAGTCGGCTTATGGCGACGACACGATGCCGAGCACGGCCGAGAATGTCGCGCAGGATTTCCAGGTCGGCCGCGCCGACCAGGACGCCTTCGCGGTCCGCAGCCAGGCCAAGGCCGCCGCCGCGCAGGCGAATGGTCGCCTTGCCGCCGAGATCGTCCCGGTCGAGATTCCGCAGCGCAAGGGCGATCCCCTCGTCGTCGACCGCGATGAGCACCCGCGCGAGACCAATGTCGAGGCGCTCGCCAAACTGCGCCCGATCGTCCGCCCCGACGGCACCGTCACCGCCGGCAACGCCTCCGGCGTCAACGACGGCGCCGCCGCGCTGATCGTCGCGTCCGAGGAGGCCGCGAAGCGCAACGGCCTCACCCCCCGCGCCCGCTTCCTCGGCGCCGCCGTCGCCGGCGTGCCGCCGCGGATCATGGGCATCGGACCCGCCCCGGCGAGCGAGAAACTATTGAAGCGCCTCGGCCTCAGCATCGCCGACATGGATGTGATCGAATTGAACGAGGCCTTCGCCGCTCAGGGCCTCGCCGTCATGCGTCAGCTCGGCCTCGCCGATGACGACCCCCGCGTGAACCCGAACGGCGGCGCGATCGCGCTCGGCCACCCGCTCGGCATGTCCGGCACCCGCCTGATCCTCACCGCCGTCGAGGAGCTCCACCGCAAAGGCGGGCGCTACGCGCTCTGCACGATGTGCATCGGCGTCGGCCAAGGCATCGCGGCGGTGGTCGAGCGGGTGTGATCCTATTCGTCATCCCGGCGAAGGCCGGGGTCTCCGCCGGGATGACGGCTAGCTCCGCTTCAGCTTGTGCAGAATGATCGCATTGCCGTCCGGGTCCTTGACCACGGCCATGTGACAGCCCGGGCCTTCGATCCCGTCGGCGACGACGGCTGCGCCCTTGGCCTTGAGATCGGCGACCAAGCCATCGAGGTCCTCGACCTCGAGCGCGATCGTGCCGCCGGCGCTCGCGCTCGGCTCGCTCTCCGAAACGGTGGTGATGGCGAGGCAGCCGCCGCCGGGCAGGTCGAACTCGACCCAGGGGCTCGTCGGCCCGTTGCGGCTTTTCGGTAGGCCGAGCACCTCCTCGTACCAGGCGCGGGCGGCCGGCATGTCCTTCACGGGGTACATGGTGAACGCGACCTTCTGGAACATCGTCTCCTCCCTTGCTTGGCCCACGCTTCATCGCCGGCATTTTCCTACAGCCTGGCCGATGCGCTATGAAGGCGATCATGCGCCCGCTCGACCGCCCCCGCCATCTGTCCGCTCATTGCCGGAAGTTGACGGTGTCAGGCGAACGCCATGGCAACTGTCAACTTGTCAACTTCACCCCGTCAACTTCCGATGCGACTCGGGTCCGCTTGCGTGCGTTGACTCTCCGCCGAGCGGCGCGCGAATTCGTTGACCGATCGGTCGATTAATGGTAGGAATTCCGCATGTACACGACCGAGCTGCAGAAGGGGGCGAAGCCCGTTCAGTCCCTCGAGGACCCCGACAAGCTCGCCGCCTTCGAGGCGCGGGTGGCGGCGGACGAGTTCATCGAGCCCAAGGACTGGATGCCCGAGGCCTATCGGCGCACGCTGACGCGGCAGATCAGTCAGCACGCGCATAGCGAGATCGTCGGCATGCTGCCCGAGGGGAACTGGATCACCCGGGCGCCTTCGCTGCGCCGCAAGGCGATCCTGCTCGCCAAGGTGCAGGACGAGGCCGGGCACGGGCTCTATCTCTATTCGGCGGCCGAGACGCTCGGTACCAGCCGCGAGGAAATGATCGAGGCGCTGCATTCGGGCAAGGCCAAGTACAGCACCATCTTCAACTATCCGACGCTGACCTGGGCCGACATCGGCGCCATCGGCTGGCTGGTCGATGGGGCGGCGATCATGAACCAGGTGCCGCTGCAGCGCACCAGCTACGGGCCCTATGCGAGGGCGATGGTCCGGGTGTGCAAGGAGGAGAGCTTCCACCAGCGCCAGCGC
>NZ_JBQTJC010000257.1:0-7153 GCF_052387495.1 Sphingosinicella sp.
ATCATCCGCCAGCATTATGGCGGGCAGCAACGGCCGAGCCCGGTGCCCTAGACTTCGGCGTTGTCCGAGTCGTCCTCACCCTTTTCCTTGCCGGTCAGCCGCTCGATCTTCTGCGCCGCCTCGTCGAGGATGGCGGCAATCTTGTGCAGGGTCGCCTCGTCAACCTCGTCGCGGGTGACGCGATGCCAGAGCGCGGAGAGCAAATTGCCGACCGCGCGCTTGATCGGGGCGCCGCCGGCCTTGCGCCGGTCGCTGCCGAGATCGTCGAGCCGCTCGAACAGGCCGGCGACGTCGTCCGCATTGTCGGCGAGATGATCGCGGCCCTCTTGCGTGACGGCGAAGACCTTGCGCGCGCCTTCCGACTGCTGCTCCTCGATCAGGCCCATGTCCTGCAGCATGGTGAGCGTCGGATAGACGACGCCGGGGCTCGGCGCGTAGCTGCCGTGGGTCAGCTCCTCGATTGCGCGGATGAGGTCGTAGCCGTGTCGCGGCTGGTCGGCGATCAGCTTGAGGAGGACGAGGCGCAATTCGCCCGCGTCGAACACGCGCCGACGGCCGCCGCGGCGGCCCCAGCCGCCACCTCCACCCCAATCGCCGCCGTCCCAGCTCCAGTTGCGGCCCCAGCCCTTGCCGCCAAGGCTCATCGCGATGAGTCCTTCCGGAAATCCGCGCGGCCCGCAGCCGCCCATCTTGAAACGCATGTTCGACTCCTATCTTAGATAGGCTGCGATATATCTCAGCTTGCGATGTAGTCAAGATATATCTTGATGAGGGCCGCCAAGCCTCCCAACGAAAAAGGGCGGCCGCCGAAGCGACCGCCCTGCTCTGCTCGATGCGCGAGGGTCAGCCCTCGGCGGTCTCGGTCTCCGGCGTCGCGGTGTTGGCGGCCGGGGCGCTCTGGCCGGGACGGACGTCGCGGCGCTCGGCGATGCGGGCGCGCTTACCGGTGCGGCCGCGCAGATAATAGAGCTTGGCCCGGCGGACATCGCCGCGGCGGACCACCTCGATCGAATCGACGTTCGGCGAATAAAGCGGGAAGACACGCTCGACGCCCTCACCGAAGCTGATCTTGCGGACCGTGAAGGAGCTGCCCAGGCCGCGGTTGGCGCGGGCGATGCAGACGCCTTCGAAATTCTGGATGCGGGTGCGCTCGCCTTCGACGACGCGGACGCCGACGCGGAGCGTGTCGCCCGGACGGAATTCGGGGATCGCCTTGGTCGAGTTGAACTGCTCGATCGCCTCGGCCTCGAGCTGCTGGATCAGGTTCATTTCACTTGCTTTCGTCTTCGCGCCGCGCGCCAGAGGGCGGTGGCCTTCGCGCGCCCCCGTGGCGCTCGATCAGGTCCGGCCGCCTTAGCCGTGTCTCCTCCGCCGCTTTGGCCTTGCGCCAGGCGGCGATCTTCGCATGATCCCCCGACCGCAGCACCTCGGGGATCGTGCGCCCTTCCCATGTCACAGGTCGGGTATAATGCGGATATTCGAGAAGCCCGCTCTCGAAGCTCTCCTCCTCTCCGCTGGAAGGCTGGCCCATTACCCCGGAGAGGAGGCGAACGCAAGCATCGAGAAGGACGAGCGCTGCCACCTCTCCGCCCGAGAGAACATAGTCGCCGATCGAGACCGGAATCACCGGGCGCGCCTCGAGCAGGCGCTCGTCGATCCCCTCGAAACGGCCGCAGAGGATCGAAAGGCCCGGCCCGGCGGCAAGCTCGCGGACGAAGCCTTGGGTGAGCGGCGCCCCGCGCGGAGTCATCACGAGCTTGGGCCGGTCGTCAGCTACGCTGTCGAGTGCCGCGGCGAGCACGTCGGCGCGCATCACCATCCCCGCCCCGCCCCCCGCCGGCGTATCGTCGACCGAGCGGTGCCTGTCGGTCGCGAAGTCGCGGATCTGCACGGTGTCGAGCGACCAAATCCCTTCGGACAGCGCCCGGCCGGCAAGGCTGTGCCCCAGCGGTCCCGGAAACATCTCGGGATAGAGCGTAAGGACGGTCGCGGCCCAGCTCATTTTGCCCAATTCTCGACCTTCAGGCCCGGCACGTCGGCGAAATCGGCCTCGTTATTGGTGATCACCGTCGCCCCGACGCTGAGGGCATGGGCGGCGAGCAGCCGATCGAAGCGCGCACTCCTGAACGGCAGCTGCGCATAGGCCCGCGCTGCCGCCTCGTCGAAGGGAAGCAGCGGAATGGCCGCTATGAAGACGTCGAGCAGGCCTGGCGGCGGCGGCTTGCCGAGTTGCGATCCCAGCGCAAGCTCCGCGAAGCTGATCACCGAAATACAGATTTCGCCCGGCGCGCGTTCGGCGATGCGGCGGTTTACCGGCGATGCGGCATCGACCATCGCATAGATCGCGCTGTCGGCGTCGATCAGATAGCGGATCACCCCTTCTTCGCCGCCGCTTCCGCCGCCTTTCGCGCTGCAATCGTGCTCGGCCGCTCTTCGAACTCGCGCAACTCGGGTGGCAAGGGCTTGAGCCAAGGCGCCTTGCCGGCGAAGCCGCTGACGTCGATCGTCTTTCTAGGCGGCGGCTCGGCTTCGAGCCGGTAGCCGCTCTGCTCCTCGCGCAGCGTCATCGTCGAACCTTCCTTGAGGCCAAGTTCCTTGGGTAGGCGCAACGCGAGCGAATTGCCCGATTTGAAAATCTTCGCGCGATATTCCTTGCCCATCATCGTCTCCGTATATACGCAATGTATATACATCCGATGCGCTTCCGACAAGCGCCGGAAAGATTCATTGCAGCGGCACCACGTTGAGGCTCAACTCCTGGATCGACGGAGACGCGGTGGGGGCGAGGAGCAGCTCGCCCTGGAGGCTGCCGCGCTGGCAGCGCCAGGTGAAGCGGCCGGAAAGGAGCCCGGTCGGCTGGATCGGCGCGTTCGTCTCGCACTCGCCGATGACGAGGCGCAGGCTCGCCAGGTCGCGGCGCCATTCCTCGGCCGAGCGGTCCATGAGGAAGTTCATCGCCAGCAGCGGCCCGGCCTGCTCGACGCCGCCGGCGCGGTAGATGTCGCCGGCGCCGCGATAGGCGGCGGCGAGCGATTCGCTGACCGCGAGCGTGCGGGCCGGGATCAGTCCAGCCTCCTCAAGCACGGCGGCGGCCGCCCAGACCGGGACGACCGGCGCCTGATAGGTGCCGTTGGCGAAGGCGAAGATGCCGACGCCGCGCTCGGGCAGCAGCAGCATGTAGGAGCCGTAGCCGGGATAGCCGCCGCCATGGCCGAGGCTGAGGCCGAGCTCGCAATCCGTCGCGACGCGCAGGCCCATGCCATAGGCCGCAGCCTGGGCGCATTGCTCTGGACCGGGGCGGTCGGCGAGCTGGGGATGGTTCAGCCCCTCGGCCAGCTCGCGCACGCTCGCGCGGCGCACTGGCCCCTGCTCCTCGCCGTCGCGCGGCGGCCAGGCGGCGAGCAGGAAGGCGATCCAGCGGGCATAGTCGCTCGCGCTGGTCTGGATGCCGCCCATCGCTCCGAACGTGCCGTGCGCCATGTCGGGCTCGCGGCGCCAGCCGCTCCCCTCCCGCCGGTAGCCGATCGCGCGGCGCTCGAGCGAGGATTCGGCGATCTCGTATCCGGTCGAGGCCATGCCGAGCGGACGCATGATCTCCTGCTCAATATAATCCTTGTAGGGCCGGCCGGAGACATTGGTGACGATCCGGCCGAGCAAAGCGTAGCCGAAGTTCGAATATTCATAGGCCGTGCCCGCGGGCCGGGAGAGCGGCACGCCCTCGGCGAGCATGCGGGTGAACTCCTCCTCGGACAGCGACTGCTGCCGATCTCCCCATGGGTTGTCGGTGACGAGGCCGCCTGTGTGGGCGAGCAAGTCGCGCACCCGGATGCGCGGGGAGTCGCTGGTCGGATAGCGCCAGTTGCGAAGCTCGGGCACATAGGTCTCAGCCAGTGCGTCAAGCTGGAGCCGACCCTCGTCGCGCAGCTTCAGGATGGCGAGCGCGGTGAACACTTTCGACATCGAAGCGATGCGGAAGAGGGTTTCCGGGCCGGCCGGGCGATTGCTCTCGATGTCCTGGACGCCCTGCGCGCCGAAATGGACCAGCCGGCCATCGCGCACGACCCCCCAGACCAGGCCCGGCGCATCCGCCCGTGCCAGCCAGCTCCGGAATGCGGCGTCGACCGCCGGGGCGGTGCGCTCGACGCCGAGGGAAGGCGGCGCCGCGGGCTGGGGCTCGGTCTGTGCCAGCGCCGGCGTGGCGGCGGCGAGCAACAGGGCGACGATCAGCCTGCGCATATCAGGACCCCTCCCGTGGCGTTTGGACTGGGATAGCCCCCCGCCGCCCGTGGAACAATCGCCGTGACGCAAGCGCTGGAGGCCGGATGAGCGAGGAGACCAACGACTGCCTGATCATCGGCGGCGGCCCGGCCGGGCTGACCGCGGCGATCTATCTCGCGCGCTTCCACCTCAAGGTGACCCTGCTCGACGCCGGGCGGAGCCGGGCGGGCTGGATTCCCTGCACCCGCAACGTGCCGGGCTTTCCCGACGGCATTTCGGGCGACGAGCTGCTCGCGCGGATGCGGGCGCAGGCGGAGCGCTACGGCGTCGGCATCACCGAAGCGCGGGTGACAAGACTCGACCGGACCGAGGACGGCTTCACCGCCGAATGGGGCGGCGGCCGGGTGGCGGCGCGCACGGTGCTGCTCGCGACCGGGCTGAAGAACCGGCGGCCGGACATGGACGAGGCGCTGCACGTAGGCGATGGCGCGCGGCCTGATCCGCTATTGCCCGATCTGCGACGGCTATGAGGTGACCGACCGGAAAGTAGGCGTGATCGGCAGCGGATCGCACGGCGTTGCCGAGACCTTGTTCCTGCGCGGCTACACCGCCGATCTCACCCTGATCGCGCCCGACAAGGCGCATGGGCTGAGCGAAGAGGACCGGGCGAAGCTCGACGAGGCCGGCATCCGCACCGTGGACGGCCCCTGCCAGGGGGTGGCGGCGATGAAGGACTGCATCACGGTCGACACGGCGGACGGCCATTATACGTTCGACAGCATCTATCCCGCTTTGGGCTCGGACCTGCACACCGAACTCGCCGAGCAACTCGGCGTAACGCTGGCCGAGGGCGCGGGCTGCATCCTGGTCGACGACCGCCAGCGCACCAGCGTTTCCGGCGTCTATGCGGCGGGCGATGTCGTGCTCGGGCTCGATCAGATCAGCCACGCAATAGGCCAGGGCGGCGTCGCGGCGACGACGATCCGCAACGACCTGGCCAGAACCAAGCCGCTGCTCCGGTAACACAGGCGCGCGGAAGCATGGGCCAGCCGCGCCGACCCTTGAGGTTCTTTCCCGCCGATTCAAGCCGCCTGTCCACGGAGGGCCTGCTAATGAAACCGGCTCTTCGAACGGTGCGAGCTCGTCTTGGTAAGCAAAGACCGACACGACAAGGAAATCTCAATCGGTCGCGCCTATCCTGGCGCGATGGGAAGCTGGACCTTCGCCTGGGACCCGCCCGAGGAGGACGCGCCGCTGGTCAGGCTGGGGCGCGCGGCCGCCGGGCTGGCGCTTGTCCTCGGCGTCGCTTTCGCGGTCGCCTTGTTCGCCTACGGGACGGGCCTGGTTTCGACCTATGGCTGGGCGGAAGGGTCCGAGCGACACAACAGCCACCTGACCCGCACCGCCGACAATAGCGAGTTCGGCCTTCACACCGTCTACGTCTTTGCCGGCCAGCGGCTGTGGTGGGATTATGACGTCGCGGTCGAAGGCAGCGGGGGTGTCCGTCTGTGGATCTCAAAGACGGTGCCGCGACCAGACTTCATCGCCCGCGCCCAGGACGTCGAAACGACCGGGCGAGGGCGCTTCGAGGTCGTGGCGCCGGAATCGGGCTTTTACGCCTTTCGGCAGGAGTACGTGCCCTATGGCGTCCTGCTCGACGGCTCGCGCCCCGGCGCGACCCGCTACCGGCTGAACTGGGGCGTGGATTAGGCGAGGAAGGCGGGGTCGGCCACGATGCGATCGCCGGCGAGGTCGGCGAGGCCGGGCTTGAACGGGATCAGGGCGCGCTTGCCATCTGGCCGCTCGATCTCGAGCAGGTCGCCCGCGCCGTAATTCTCGACCGCGACGACGGCGCCGAGCGGGGCGTCGGCGGCATCGACGACCGCCAGCCCGATCAGGTCGGCATGATACGATTCGCCCTCGCCGAGCGGCGGCAGCGCGTCGCGCGGGACGGAAAGGAGCTGGCCGCGCAGCGCTTCGGCGGCGGCGCGGTCGGCGATTTCGGCGAAGCGGGCGATCGCGCCGGCACCGCCGGGCCTTACTGATTTAAGTGTCAGCGCACGCTCGCCAGCGAACAGGGTTTCGTGCCGCTTCAGGCTGTCCAGCCCTTCGGCGAACAGTTTCAGGCGCACCTCGCCGCCGACGCCGTGCGCGCCGGCGACGGCGGCGAGGATGACCTGGGTCTCAGCCAAGCGCGTCAGGCCTGCTCGGCCTTCTCCGCGCCCTCTTCGGGAGCCGCCTCTTCGGCGCCCTCGGCCGGCGCTTCGACGGATTCGCCCTCGTTGCTCGCTTCCGCGGCGGGCGTGGGCTCGTCCTCGGCGGCAGCCTCCTCGGCCGGAGCGGCTTCGCCGGTCGGCTCCTCGGCCGAAGTCTCCTCCGCAGGCGCTTCGGCTTCCGGAGCCGAAGCTTCCTCGGCAGCCGCTTCCGCGGGCGCAGCTTCCTCGGCGGTAGCCTCCTCGGCGGGAGCGGCTTCGGCGGCCGGCTCCTCGGTGGGAGCTTCCTCCGCCGGCGCCTCCTCAACTTCAGGCGTCGCTTCCTCGACCGCTTCGGCCACGACCTCCACGGCCTCGGCCTCGGCGGCGGCTTCGACAGCCTCCACGGCCTCGGCCTCGGCGGCGTCTTCGACAGCCTCCTCGGCCGGCGCGGCCTCGGCTTCGGCGGCCGCGGCTTCCTTGCCGGCCCGCTCCTCGGCACGCTCCTTGGCCTTCTCGCCCGGCTCGGCCTTGTTCGGATTGTTGCGCGCCGGACGCTCCTTGATGCCCGCGGCGTCGAGGAAGCGGAGTACGCGGTCCGACGGCTGGGCGCCGACGCTCAGCCAATGCTTGATGCGGTCCGCGTCAAGCTTGACCCGCTCCTCGCTGTCCTTGGGGAGCAGCGGATTGTAGCTGCCGACCCGCTCGATGAACTTGCCATCGCGCGCGTTGCGGGCGTCGGC
>NZ_JBQTJC010000258.1:0-15404 GCF_052387495.1 Sphingosinicella sp.
GGTAACTTGCCGCAACAATTGAATCGGCGCAGATTGATTGGGAAGTAGAAGAAGGGAGTCGCGACATGGGAGACGATCGTACGCAAGCGGGCGACATCGACAACGATGAGAATGACGATCTCTGCGACGAGAAAACGACTTTAGGAGACGACGAGATCACCAGCGACGAAGAACTGCCGGCCGCGACCGGCGGCGTCGCGGAATAATCCGCGGCTCCACGGGGCGTGGTGACGGCACAAAAGCATAGGGGAAGAAAATGGTCTTTTCGCTGACATGGCTGGCCCAGGTTCTGAAGGACGCGGGCCTCAAGGTGGCCGAGCAGCCCGGCTGGCAGGATCGCGGGCGCGGGCCGATGGGCACGGTCCGCGGCGTGATCTGCCATCATACGGCCGGACCGAAGGCGGGGAACATGCCCAGCCTTTCGGTCATCACCAACGGCCGACCGGGTCTTCCCGGACCCCTCTCGCAACTCGGCCTGGGCCGCGACGGCACCTGGTTCGTGGTCGCCGCGGGACGCGCCAATCATGCCGGCGCCGGAAGCTGGAAGGGCATCACGTCCGGCAATTCCAGCTTCATCGGGGTCGAGGCCGAAAACACGGGCAAGTCCGACGATCCCTGGCCGCCCGTGCAGATGGACGCCTATCGGCGCGGAGTCGCCGCGATCCTCAAGAAGCTCGGTGCCGACTCATCGATGTGTTGCGGGCATAAGGAATACGCCCTGCCCCAGGGCCGCAAACCCGATCCGAGCTTCGACATGAACGCGTTCCGCGCCGACGTCGACGCGATCATGAAGGGCGCCGGGGTCGTGCGGCCGCCGATCCCGGCCGTCGACGACAAGGCGCGGCCGACGCTGCGGCGGGGCGCGAGCGGCGATCTGGTCAAGATCGTCCAGCGCGCGATCGGCGTCAGCGCCGACGGCGATTTCGGCCCGAGGACGGAGGCGGCCGTGCGTGCCTTCCAGCGGCAGCGTGGCCTCGTTCCGGACGGCATCGTCGGCCCCGCCAGTTGGAAGGCGATCGACGGCGTCTGAGCGTTCGCTCAGCGCCCCGATTCGCCGCCCAGCCGCGCCAGGATCCAGGGCAGAGCCGCGTCCCAATCGTCGATCCGCGCATCGGCGTGTGGCGCGGGCGGGGTCAGCGCGGCGAGGCTCGGATCGGCGATCATGTGCAGCCGGCTCACCTCCGGCGCGTGCTTGGCGACCGATTCGTGGTGGACGGCAAGATCGTCGACGAAAACGGCTGGGCCGGGCCGCATCGTCTCGACCAGCTCCCTCACCGGCCGCCCCTTGCCGCCCTGGTTGCAGAGCACGCGGTGGCGGATCTCGAACGCCTCGAGCTGGGCGACCCGGTTGGCCTGATAATCGTCGCCGATATTGGTGAGGATGACGATGTCGGCCGCCTCGCCGATCGCCTTCAGCGCCGCGACCGCGCCCGGGACCACGTTCTGGCGGTGCATCTCGCGTTCGAAGAACAGATCGAGCAGCGACCAGGCCCGCTCCTGCGGCACGATCCGCCCGTCGCGGCTCTTGAGCGCCCCGGCGAAGCCTGCGGTCAGATCGAAGCTCAGCTCCGCCGCCTCCTCCACCCATTCGGCGAAATGGGGAATGAAATGGAGGATCACCTCGTCGCAATCGCTGATCAGCAACGGACGGCTCATTTCTCCAGCCTCCGCCGAGCGGCCGCGATTTCGGCGGGGTCGATGCTAAGGTCGGCCGCGCAGGCGATCAGGTCCGGCTCGTGCGCCTCGAGGAAACGCAATACCGCGGCAAGCGTCGAGCGCTCGGAAAGCGCTGTACGCAACCCCTCGGGCGTCAGCCCGGTCAGCGCCAGGAAGCGGCTCGCGCGGGCGTCGTCGCCGAGCGCCCAGCCCAGCGCGGAAAGACCCAGCGCCTCGTCATTTGTTTCGCCTGCCATCATCGCCTACATGCCGCGAAGTGGGACAAAAAATCCTGGTTGTCGAGGACAACGAGCTCAATCTGAAGCTGTTCTGCGACCTGCTGCGCGCGCACGGCTATGAGGCCGAGCCGGTGCGCGACGGGCGCGAGGCGGTCGAGCGTGCCCGCGCCTTCGCGCCCGAGCTCGTCGTCATGGACATCCAGATGCCGCACGTCTCCGGGCTCGAGCTGATCGAGCAGATGAAAAGCGACGAGGCGCTGAAGCGCATCCCGATCATGGCGGTGACCGCTTATGCCGCGAAAGGCGACGAGGAGCGCATCCGCGACGCCGGCGCGGAAGGCTATGTTGCCAAGCCGATCTCGGTGATGCGCTTTGTCGAGGCGGTCCGCGCGTTGCTCGAGGCGGCCGCGGCGCGCGAGGAGGACGACGAGGCGGTCGCCGATTCGTCCCCTGAGACGGCGGGAGCGGCCGCGCCCGAAGGCGAGGCCGCTCCCGAAAAGCCCGATGAGGAGGAAACGGACGAGGCGTCCGCCCCCGATCCTACTTGATCTTGGCTTCCTTGAACTCGACGTGCTTGCGCGCGACGGGGTCATATTTGCGGAAAGACATCTTCTCGGTGATGTTCCGCGGATTCTTCTTGGTCACGTAGAAGAAGCCGGTGTCGGCGGTGCTGACGAGCTTGATCTTGACCGTGGTCGGCTTGGCCATGACGGGCCTCTCTCGAATGGGTGCGTGAAAAAATAAAGCGGCGAAACCGCCGCCCTTCTCCGCGCCGCCTCTGCCTCGGCGAGGCGATTCTGTCAAGAGAGGCGGCCGCACGCTCAACCCGCCATTGCGAGGAGCCGAAGGCGACGCGGCAATCCAATATCCCACTGGATTGCTTCGCTCCGCTCGCAATGACGAGGAAGCCGCATGGTTAACGCTCCGGTAACCATAAGCGCGCATGGTCGGCCGCGAACCGACATTCGGGGGTGGGACCGATGCGCAGCGAACAGGATGGCATGCTCGTGGTCAGGGCCGAGCTTTGCGACCGGCTGGAGGCGCTGCAGCGCGCCGCGGCCAGGATGCAGGTCCGCGATTTCCTGAAAGGGATCGAGGCGATCCGGACGATGGCGGGCGCCTATGGCATGATCCCGGTGGTCTGCCTCGCCGACGCCTTCGAGCGGGCGATCCGCGCCCAGCCCCGCGGCTGCCCCGCCGGACTCTATTTCGATCGGCTGAAGGACGCGATCGGCTGCGCGCGCACCGACGATGCCGCGAGCGAGGCGATGCTCGCCTCGATCTCGATCCGCTACGGGACCTAATTTGGACGTCCTGCTCCTCGCCGCCGTCGCCGCCTTCCTCGCGGAATGGGGCGACAAGACCCAGCTCGCCGTTGCCATGCTCGCCGCCGGCACGCGCAAGCCGGGCCAGGTGCTGATCGGCCTGTTCCTCGCCGCGCTGGCGAGCAGCGTCGTCGCCGCGCTCGCCGGCGACTGGATCGCCGATACAGTCACGATCCGGGCGATGACCCTGCTCACCGCGCTGGCCCTGCTCTTCGCCGCCGCCTCGGGGGTGCTGCGCAAGACCGAGAAGGTACCGCTTCAGGCGCGCATTCCCTTGCTTTCGGCGTTCATCCTCTGCCTCGCCGCCGAGATGGGCGATCGCACCCAGTTACTCACCTTCGCACTCGCCGGCCGCTTCGATGGCGCCGCTTTCGCCGCGGCGGGCGCCACGCTCGGCATCGCCGCCGCCTGCGCGCCCGCGGCGGCGCTCGGCGCGCGACTGACCACCGACGTACCCGTCCGCCCGATCCGCTGGGCGGTCGCCGGCCTGTTTCTTGTGGCCGGCTTCGCCGTCGCGGTGAATGCTCTCCAGCTTGCCTAGAAGATCGCGTCCAGGAGGCCGAACACGACGAGCAGGCCGAGGCCGATGAGTAGCAGGGCAATGATGCCGATGACGCGAAACATGTGAGGCTCCTTGCAGGTTGCCGCTTCAACGGCGCCGGCCCCGGGGCGTTCCGCTTGACTTAGAACCGCGCCGCCCCTCCTTCGTTGCGCCGCCATGCGCGATTTCTCCCAGCTCCTTGACGCCCTGGTCTACACTCGCTCGCGCACGGCGAAGCTCAAGCTGATCGGCGATTATCTCAGGCGCACGCCCGATCCCGACCGGGGCTATGCGCTAGCCGCCTTGACAGGGGAGCTCGATCTGCCGGCGGTGAAGCCGGCGGCGATCCGGGCGATCGCCGAGGAGCGGGTCGATCCGGTGCTGCTCTACATGAGCCGCGACTATGTCGGCGACATGGCCGAGACGGTGTCTTTGCTCTGGCCGAAGCCCGACGGCGCGGCCGCCGACCTGGACGACGGCACGCTCCGCCTCGCCAGAGTCGTCGAGCGGCTCGCCTCCTTGGGCCGCGCCGAGGCCCCCGGCGCGCTCGCCGCCATGCTCGACCATCTCGACGCGAGCGGCCGCTTCGCCCTGCTCAAGCTCGCCACCGGCGCGCTCCGCATCGGCATTTCCGCGCGCCTCGCCAAGGTCGGGCTCGCGCAGGCCTTCGATCTCGACGTCGATGCGGTCGAGGAGGTCTGGCACGGCATCGGCCCGCCTTACCTTCCGATCTTCGCCTGGGCGGAAGGACGCGGCGCGCAGCCGACGACGGAGGACGTCCCCGTCTTCCGCCCCTTCATGCTCGCCCATCCGCTCGAGGAGACGCGCGTCTCGATGGCGGACTATGCGGCCGAATGGAAATGGGACGGAATCCGCGTCCAACTCGTCCGCGCCGGCGGCGAGACCAGACTCTACAGCCGCGCCGGCGACGACATCACGAAGAGCTTCCCAGACGTCGCCGAAGCGTTCGACGCCGAAGCCGTCCTCGACGGCGAATTGCTGGTGAAGGGCGAGGCGCAGGGCGGGGAGGCGGCGAGCTTCAACGCGCTCCAGCAGAGGCTCGGCCGCAAGACCGTCTCGGCGCGGATGCTCGGCGACTATCCCGCCTTCGTCCGGCTCTACGACATCCTGTTCGAGGGGCCTGAGGATCTCCGTCCACTCCCCTGGAGCGAGCGGCGCGAGCGGCTGACCGCCTTCATGCCGTGCCTCGATCCCGACCGCTTCGATCTGTCCGCGCTGATCGAGGCGGAGAGCTTCGAGGCGCTGGAGGAGATTCGCGGCGGCAGCCGCGACGCCGCGATCGAAGGCGTGATGCTGAAGCGCCGCGACAGCCCTTACGTCGCCGGCCGCCGCGCCGGCCTCTGGTACAAATGGAAACGCGATCCGCTCGTCTCCGACTGCGTGCTGATGTACGCGCAGCGCGGCAGCGGCAAGCGCTCGTCCTATTATTCGGACTACACCTTCGGTTGCTGGACCGAGGAAGGCGGCGGCGAGCTGCTCCCGGTGGGCAAGGCCTATTTCGGCTTCACCGACGAGGAGCTGAAATGGCTCGACCGCTTCGTCCGCAACCACACGGTCAACCGCTTCGGCCCGGTGCGCGAGGTCGAGCGGAAGCTGGTGCTCGAAATCGCCTTCGATTCGATCCACGCTTCGAAGCGCCACAAATCCGGCCTCGCCATGCGCTTCCCGCGCATCTCGCGAATCCGCAACGACAAGCCGGCCCATGAGGCCGACACCATCGCAGGATTGATGAAGCTGGTAACCTAGACGGTCGGGCGGCGGCGCGGGGCGAGCGACTGGCCGATGGCGCGGAAATCGTGCCCGCCGGCCTGCATCGCGTCGGCGCACTGGCCGAGCAGGCTTGCCCGCTCGGTCTCACTCGGCGCCTCGTCCTCGAGCGCGTTCGCCGGGTCGAAGCCCGGCGCGGTCGCGTCGATCCGGCCGAGGAAATATTGCGCCGCGACACGGCCGAGCGCGCTCAGCCGCGGGTCGTCATCCTCCGCCAGCTCCGCCATCAGGCGAAAGCAACGTTGGTCCAGCGCGGCGCCGGCGTCTTCGCTCGGCGCGGCAAGGGGCGAGGCCGCGAGCATCGCGGCGATCAGCACGCTTTCCATGTGTGCCGTGGTAAACGGCAAAGGTGGACGCGGGCTCAGCGGAAATGGTTTACGCGGCCTTAGCCACGAAAAAGGGCCGGCGTCGCCGCCGGCCCCTTCGCTATCCGATCCTGGTTACGGTTACTGAACCGGCGTCAGGTTCACCGCCGCGGTCTTGCCGCGCCGATCGACCTCCAGCTCGAATTCGAGCCGGTCGCCTTCGTTCAGGGAGATCATTCCCGCCCGCTCGACCGCCGAGATATGGACGAACGCGTCCGGCTGGCCGTCGTCGCGGGTGATGAAGCCGAAGCCCTTGGTCGCGTTGAAGAACTTGACCGTGCCGGTCGCCTTCTCGCCGGTCAGCTGGCGCTGCGGGCCGCGGTCGCGCGGCGCGCTGTCCTCGACCGGAAGCGGATCGCCCTCGATCTTGAGGTCGGTCGCCGACACCCGCCCGCCGCGATCGACGAGGGTGAACTCGAGCGGCTGGCCCTCGGCCAGGCCGGTGAGGCCCGCCTGCTCGACCGCCGAGATATGGACGAACACGTCCTCGCCGCCATCGTCGCGGACGATGAAGCCGAAGCCTTTGTGCGCGTTGAAGAATTTGACGACGCCCTTGGCCTCGCCGACGACCTGGGGAGGCATGCCGCCGCCGCGCGGGCCGCCGAAGCCGCCCCCACCGCCGCCGCCGCGATAGCCACCACCGCCGCCGCCGCCGCCGCCGCCATAACCGCCGCCGCCACCGCCGCCGAAGCGATCGCCGCCGCCGCCATAGCCGCCGCCACCGCCGAAGCGGTCACCGCCGCCGCCACCGTAGCCGCTGCGCTCCTGACCGCCTGGACTCTCTTCGCCGATAAAATCGCGCTTGTCTCTGCCGCGCCCACCGCGCTCCCCGCGGCGCCCTCTGTCGAAACCCATTGGATTCAGTTACTTTCCCGCGCCCATTCCCCTGTCAGAACCACCGCGCCGGGCATAGCGCGCAAAGGTCTCGGCGCCGGAAACTCGGCACACCGGCGAATCCCATAGCGGAAAAAGGACTTGGGAGCGAGGCACTTTCGACTCGATCCTCTCACGCGCTTCCCTCGGGCGGAGCGTCCGGCTCCCGGCGGCGCGGAAAGAGGTGCATGGCAAGCACGATCAGCGCGCCGACCGCGAGGCCGAACAGGCCCGATCCGGCGGCGCCGACCGTCCATTCTACGACGCCGTGGATGGCTGGGACGGCATGGGCCGCGGCGGCCGCCAAGTCGTGGATGACGTGCGCCGATCCGACGAGGCCGAAGACTTCGAGGCCGTGGACGATGATGCCGCCGCCGACCCAGATCATCGCCGCGATGCCGATCACCGAAAGTGCCGCCATCACCTTGGGCATGGCGTGGACCAGCCCCCGGCCGAGCGCGCGCGAGCCCGGATCGCGGCGCCCGGCGAGGTGGAGGCCGACATCGTCCATCTTCACGATCAGCCCGACCGCGCCGTAGACGCCGATCGTGATCGCCACGGCCACGAGGGCGAGGATCGCCGTGCGCATCGCGAAAGGCTCGGTCGCGACCTCGGCGAGCGCGATCGCCATGATCTCGGCGGAAAGGATGAAGTCGGTGCGGATCGCGCCCGAGACCATCTCGCGCTCGTGGCTCGGGCTGTTCAGCTCGATCGCCTTCTCGGCGAGGCTCGGCTCGGCATGGGCGAGCGCGTGCCAGACCTTTTCGGCGCCTTCGTAGCAGAGATAGGCGCCGCCCAGCATCAGGATCGGATTGATCGCCCAAGGCAATAGCGCGCTCAGCGCCAGCGCCACCGGCGTGATGATCACGATCTTGTTGAACAGCGAGCCTTTGGCGATCCGCCAGATGATCGGCAGCTCGCGGTCCGGGGTGAAGCCGGTCACGTAGCGCGGCGTCACCGCCGTGTCGTCCACCACCACGCCGGCCGCCTTGAACCCGGCGCGGCCGGCGGCGGCGCCGACGTCGTCGACCGAGGCCGCCGCGAGCTTGGCGATCGCCGCCACGTCGTCGAGCAGGGCGGCGAGACCACCGGGCATAAGAGAGGTGCGTTCGCAATTGGCGTTCGCGCCCTGTTACGGCCTCGCCCGCGCCGATCAAGCCCGCGCGGCATTGTGGCGCGGTCCATTGAGCCGGCCCCGCCTTTCGCCTATCTCGGCAAGAATGAGCGTTCATTTTCATGAGGAAGACCTGCCGGAAGGCGTGATCCGTCCGGGACCGATCGCCGTCGACACCGAGACGATGGGCCTTCAGCTCGGCCGCGACCGGCTCTGCCTCGTCCAGCTTTCCGACGGCGGCGGCGACGAGCATCTCGTCCGCTTCGGCGCGTCCAGCGACTATGCCGCGCCGAACCTGAAGGCGGTGCTGGCCGATCCTGAACGGCTCAAGCTCTACCATTTCGCCCGCTTCGATCTCGCCTCGATCCGCGCCTATCTCGGCGTGATGGCGGCGCCGGTCTATTGCACCAAGACCGCCTCGCGGCTGATCCGCACCTATACCGACCGGCACGGCCTCAAGGACATCGTCCGCGAATTGCTCGGCCAGGAAATCTCCAAGCAGCAGCAGCAGACCGACTGGGGCGCGCCCGAGCTCAGCGACGCGCAGAAGGATTATGCCGCCTCGGACGTGCGCTATCTCCATGCGCTGAAGGAAAAGCTCGACGCCCGGCTGGCGCGCGAGGGGCGGACCGCTCTCGCCCAGGCCTGCTTCGATTTCCTGCCCCACCGCGCCGTCCTCGATCTCGCCGGCTGGGCCGAGCAGGACATTTTCGCGCATGTCTGAGCTTGCCGAACGCGAACGGCTGGTGAAGCGCGGCTGGGCGGCGCCCGGCGGCGCGCACGATCGCGTCATCGCGATACTCAAGCTGGCGCTCCCGGCCTTGATCGGCGTCGTCCTGGCCTTTCTCGCTTTCTCGCCGCTCGAGGAGAAGCAAGAGGTCAGCTTCACCCTCGACAAGGACAAGGCCGAGCGCGCGGAGGAACGGATGCGGGTCCAGTCCGCGCAATATCGCGGCGTCGACAATCGCGGCCGTCCATTCGTGCTCACCGCCCGGGCGGCGCTGCAGCAGAGCGCGGCGCTGCAGGTCGTCGACATCGCCGGGATGAGCGCGCGGATGGACCTGGAAAGCGGCCCGGCGCTGCTGCGCGCGAACCGCGCCCGCTACGACATGGCGCGCGAGCAGGTCGACGTCATGGGCCCGGTCCTGCTCACCGCCGCCGACGGCTACCGGATGCAGACGCGCGACGTCACGGTCGACCTCAAGCAGCGCCGCCTCGCCAGCCGGGGCAGCGTCGAGGGGCGGATGCCGCTGGGCAGCTTCACCGGCGGCCGAATCGAGGTCGACATTCCCGAGCGGCGCGTCGTCCTCACCGGCCGGCCGCGATTGCATATCGTCCAGGGAGGCGTGCGATGAACGCGCTGCGCTGGCTCGGTCTCGCCGCCGCGGGCGCGGCGGCGCTGGCCCTCGCTGCCGCGCAGCCCGCGCTCGGCCAGGGTGGCGGCACCGCGCTCAAGGGCCACGACACCGACGCCCCGGTCGACGTCGCCGCCGACCGGATCGAGGTCCAGGACCGCGCCGACCGCGCCATCTTCTCCGGGCGCGTCGAGGTGCGGCAGGGCAATCTCCAGCTCAGCACCGCGCGCCTTACCGTCGCCTATGCCAGCGCCGGCGGGATCGAGATCAACCGGCTCGAAGCCTCGGGCGGAGTCACCCTGCGCAGCCCGTCCGAACCGGCGCGCAGCCAGTTCGCGATCTACGATCTCGATCGCCGGCTGGTGACGATGCTCGGCGGCGTCGTTCTCACTCGCGGCGATTCCAGCGTGCGCGGCGGCCGCCTCGTCCTCGATCTCGACAGCGGCCGCGCGGTGATGGACGGCGGCGGCCCCGGCACGCCGGGCGCGAGTGGCACCGGCGGCCGAGTCACCGGCCGTTTCACCGTGCCCCGCCGCGGCAACTGATCAGCGCCATTTCGTTGCATGCATAAAGCTTGCCAGTTGTGACGGCGCGCCCCATCGCCTAACTAGGCCAAGGGGATAGCGAAGCGATATGAACGAAGCCGTCGCGATAGACCGCACCGAGGCCGCCGCGATCGGCGAGATCGATCATGGCCTCTCGGTCGTCTCGATCGCCAAGACCTACGACAAGAAGGCGGTGCTGATCGACGTCAGCCTCGGCGTCGACCGCGGCGAGGTGATGGGCCTGCTCGGCCCCAACGGCGCCGGCAAGACGACCTGCTTCTATTCGATCATGGGCTTGGTGAAGCCCGATTCCGGGCGCATCCTGCTCGACGGGGCCGACATCACCGGCCTGCCCATGTACCGCCGCGCGATTCTCGGGCTCGGCTATCTGCCGCAGGAAACCTCGATCTTTCGCGGCCTCACCGTCAGCCAGAACATCATGGCGGTGCTCGAAGTGGCCGAGCCCGACAAGGCGGCTCGGGCCGAGCGGCTCGAGCAGCTTCTCGCCGAATTCCACATCGAGCGGCTCCGCGACGCGCCAGCCATGGCCCTGTCCGGCGGCGAGCGCCGCCGCTGCGAGATCGCCCGTGCGCTGGCCGCCAATCCCTCGATCATGCTGCTCGACGAGCCCTTCGCCGGCATCGACCCGATCTCGATCCAGGACATTCGCGATCTCATCGTCGAATTGAAGAAGCGCAATATCGGCGTCCTCATCACCGATCATAATGTCCGCGAGACGCTCGAGATCGTCGACCGCGCCTGCATCATCTACGGCGGCCAGGTGCTGTTCGCGGGCAGCCCGGAGGATCTCGTCGCCGACGAGAACGTCCGGCGCCTCTATCTGGGCGAGAGCTTCGAGCTGTAGCGCGATGATCCCTCTCATTCGTCATTGCGAGGAGCGTAGCGACGAAGCAATCCAGACTGCGGCGCCGGAAGCTGGATTGCTTCGCTGCGCTCGCAATGACGGGGCTGGTTCCTGATGTCTCTCGGCCCCCGCCTCGACCTCAGGCAATCCCAATCGCTGGTGATGACGCCGCAGCTCCAGCAGGCGATCCGGCTGCTCGCGCTCAGCAATCTCGAGGTCGAGAGCTTCATCGCCGAGGAGATCGAGAAGAACCCGCTGCTCGAAGCCGGCGAGCGCGCCGCGGGCGAGGAGGAGCGCGCGGCCGAGCCCGAAGCCGAGTTCGAGCCCGACGAGTTCGAGCCGGCGCCGCTGCCCGAGGCCGACGCGGCGGGCGGCGAGGGCGCGCTCGACGTCGACCAGGACAGCGAGGATTTCCACCAGGACAGCGCCGCCGACGCGATGCGCGGCCTCGACGCCAAGGGTCTGGATGGGGGCCTCGGATTGGAAGGCGTAAGCTCCGGCGGGAGCGAGGACGGCCCGGATTTCGACAGCTTCGCCGGCGAGGGCCTGTCGCTTCACGAGTATCTCCTCGCCCAGGCCGGCGAGGCGCTCTCGGGCACCGACTACCTCGTCGCCGAGCAGATCATCGCACAGATCGAGGAGACCGGCTATTTCCAGGCCTCCCTGCTCGACATCGCCCAGCGCCTCGGCGTGCCATTGAAGGAGGTCGAGCGCGTGCTCGGCGTGGTCCAGAGCTTCGATCCCGCCGGCATTGCCGCGCGCAACCTTGCCGAATGCCTCGCGCTCCAGGCGAAGGAGGCGGACCGCTACGATCCCGCGATGGCCCGGCTGATCGCCAATCTCGATTATCTCGCCAAGGGCAATCTCGCCGCCTTGAAGCGGATCTGCGGCGTCGACGACGAGGACATGGCCGACATGATCCGCGAGCTGCGAGCCTACGATCCCAAGCCCGGCTGCCGCTTCGCCGCCGCGTCGGAGCGGGTCGAAGCGGTGGTTCCCGACATCTTCGTCGCCCGCCGCCGCGGCGGCTGGGCGGTCGAGCTGAACAGCGCCACCCTGCCCCGCCTGCTCGTCAACCGCAGCTATTATCAGGAGCTGTCGAGCGGCCCGCAGGACAAGCAGTCCAAGGCCTGGCTCAACGAATGTTTGCAGAGCGCCAACTGGCTGATGAAGGCGCTCGATCAGCGCGCCCGCACCATCGTCAAGGTCGCCTCGGAGATCGTCACCCAGCAGGAAGGCTTCTTCCGCCACGGCGTCGCCCAGCTCCGGCCGCTGACGCTACGCGCCGTCGCCGACGCGATCGGCATGCACGAATCGACCGTGAGCCGGGTCACCTCGAACAAATATCTCTCCTGCGAGCGCGGCCTCTACGAGCTCAAATACTTCTTCACGAGCGGCATCCAGTCCAGTGACGGCGGCGACGCCGCCTCGTCCGAAGCGGTGAAGAGCCGGATCAAGGCCCTGATTGCCGCCGAGGCGCCCGACCACATTCTCTCCGACGACCAGCTCGTCGAGATGCTCAAAGCCGAAGGCTTCGACATCGCCCGCCGCACGGTCGCCAAATATCGCGAGGCGATCGGGCTGGGCAGCTCGGTCCAGCGGCGAAGGCAGAAGGCGATCGGACGGGCGGCATGAGGGCCGTCGCGCTGTTCGTCGCCACGCTCGCGCTCATCTCCTGCGCCACGCCCGAAGCGCGCTTGCGCAGCGGCCTCGCCAATGCCGGCCTCTCGGAGCCGATGGCGGCGTGTATGGCGGAGCGGATGGTCGACCGGCTGTCGCTGATCCAGCTGCGGCGGCTCGGGGACATGCCTTATGCGCGGGAGGAGCGAAGCATGGCCGGCTTCCTCCACCGCATTCGCGCGCTGCGCGATGCCGAAATCTGGGGCGTGACTTCGTCGGCTGCCGCGGTTTGCGGCGTACGCCGGCTGACGGGCTAAGTGGGGTGGATTCGCCCCTGCGGCTGTGCTTTAGGCGCGGCCCATGAACATTCACGAATATCAGGCCAAGGAGCTGCTCGCGAAGTTCGGCGTGCCGGTCCCCGAAGGTCATGCCGCGATGAGCGTCGACGAGGCGGTCGGGGCGGCGGGCAAGCTCCCCGGGCCGCTCTACGTCGTCAAGGCGCAGATCCACGCCGGCGGGCGCGGCAAGGGCAAGTTCAAGGAATTGGGCGAGGGCGCCAAGGGCGGCGTCCGCCTCGCCCGCACGGTCGACGAGGTCCGCGACGCCGCCACCGAGATGCTCGGCAACACCCTGGTGACGGTGCAGACCGGTCCCGCCGGCAGGCAGGTCAACCGCCTCTACGTCACCGACGGCGTCGACATCGCGAAGGAATTCTATCTCGCCTTGCTGGTCGAGCGGAAGACCGGCCGCATCGCCTTCGTCGTCTCGACCGAGGGCGGCATGGACATCGAGGCGGTCGCCCACGACACGCCGGAGAAGATCAGGACCTTCACGATCGACCCGGCGACCGGTTTCATGCCGCATCACGGCCGCGCGGTCGCCTATGCGCTCGGCCTCGACGGCGACCTCGCCAGGCAGGCCCAGAAGGTCGCGAAGCTGCTCTACGAGGCCTTTCTCGGCACCGACGCCAGCCAGATCGAGATCAATCCGCTCGCCGTCACCGACAAGGGCGAGCTGCTCGTCCTCGACGCCAAGGTCGGCTTCGATTCCAACGCCGAGTTCCGCCATCCCGATCTCGAAACCCTGCGCGACGAGAGCGAGGAGGACCCGATGGAGTTCGAGGCCTCGCGCCACGACCTCGCCTACATCAAGCTCGACGGCAATATCGGCTGCATGGTCAACGGCGCCGGCCTCGCCATGGCGACGATGGACATCATCAAGCTGAACGGCGCCTTCCCGGCCAATTTCTGCGACGTCGGCGGCGGCGCCTCGAAGGAGAAGGTGACCTCGGCGTTCAAGATCATCCTCAGCGATCCCGCGGTCGAGGGCATCCTCGTCAACATTTTCGGCGGGATCATGCGCTGCGACATCATCGCCGAAGGCATCGTCGCGGCGGCGCGCGAGATGGACATCAAGGTGCCGCTCGTGGTCCGGCTCGAGGGCACGAACGTCGAGGAGGGCAAAAACATCCTCGCCGACAGCGGCCTCGCCATCGTGCCGGCCGACGATCTGGGGGACGCGGCGCGCAAGATCGTCGCGGAGGTGAAGGGTAGGGTAGAGGCGTAGGATTGTATGCGTCATCCCAGCGGAAGCTGGGATCTCACTTCTTAAGGCAGGGAGATTCCAGCTTTCGCTGGAATGACGAGCTAGGAAGGATGGACGAATGAAGCTGCTGGTCGCCGTCAAGCGGGTGATCGATTTCAACGTCAAGCCGCGGGTCAAGGCCGACGGCTCGGGCGTCGATCTCGCCAACGTCAAGATGAGCATGAACCCGTTCGACGAGATCGCGGTCGAGGAGGCGATCCGGCTCAAGGAGAAGGGCGCCGCGACCGAGATCGTCGCGGTCTCGATCGGCCCGGCCAAGGCACAGGAGACGCTGCGGACCGCGCTCGCCATGGGCGCCGACCGCGCGATCCTGATCCAGACCGACGACGATCTCGAGCCGCTCGCCGTCGCCAAGCTGCTCGCCAAGGTCGCGGAGGAGGAGCAGCCGGGCCTCGTCATCCTCGGCAAGCAGGCGATCGACGACGATTCGAACCAGACCGGCCAGATGCTCGCAGCCTTGCTCGGCTGGCCGCAGGGCACCTTCGCCTCCAAGGTCGAGGTCGCCGGTGACAAGGTCGACGTCACCCGCGAGGTCGACGGCGGCCTCGAGACGGTGAAGCTGAACGTCCCCGCGGTCGTCACCACCGACCTTCGCCTCAACGAGCCGCGCTACGCCTCGCTGCCCAACATCATGAAGGCCAAATCCAAGCCGCTCGTCCAGAAGACCCCCGCCGATTACGGCGTCGACACGGCGCCGCGGCTCACCGTTCTCAAGGTCGAGGAGCCTTCGAAGCGTCAGGCCGGCGTGAAAGTGGCGAGCGTCGACGAGCTGATCGGCAAGCTGAAAACCCTGGGAGTGGTGGCATGAAGACGCTGGTTCTCGTCGAGCATGACGGCGCGCATGTGAAGGACGCCACCTTGGCCGCGGTCACCGCCGCATCGAAGCTGGGCGAGGTCCATCTCCTCGTCGTCGGCAAAGGCGTCGGCGGGGTCGCCGCGGAGGCGGCGAAGATCGCCGGGGTCGGCAAGGTCCATGTGGCGGACGACGCGGCTTACGATCACGAGCTGGCCGAGAATGTCGCGCCGCTGGCCGCCCAGCTGATGGCGAGCCACGACGCCTTCCTCGCCCCCGCCACCACCACCGGCAAGAATATCGCCCCCCGGGTCGCCGCCCTGCTCGACGTCATGCAGATCAGCGAGATCCTGTCGGTCGAGAGCGACGACACCTTCACCCGGCCGATCTACGCCGGCAACGCGATCGCGACTGTGAAGTCGTCGGACGCCAAGAAGGTAATCACGGTGCGCGGCACCGCGTTCGAAAAGGCGGCCGTCGAGGGCGGCTCGGGCACCGTCGAGGCGGTCTCCGCGACCGGCGACAAGGGGCTTTCGTCCTTCGTCGGCGCCGAGCTCAGCAAGTCCGAGCGGCCGGAGCTGACCAGTGCGAAGATCATCGTCTCGGGCGGCCGCGCCTTCGGCTCGTCGGAGCAGTTCCACAGCCTGCTCGATCCGCTCGCCGACAAGCTCAAGGCGGGCGTCGGCGCCAGCCGCGCCGCGGTCGACGCGGGCTACGCCC
>NZ_JBQTJC010000259.1:0-4781 GCF_052387495.1 Sphingosinicella sp.
GCGGCTCGGCATCGACACGATCGACCTCTTCTACCAGCACCGGGTCGATCCCAACACGCCGATCGAGGAGACGGTCGGCGGCATGGCCGAGCTGGTGAAGGAGGGAAAGGTGCGCCATCTCGGCCTCTCCGAGGCGGGTCCGGAGACGATCCGCCGCGCCGCCGCAATCCATCCGATTGCCGCGCTCCAGTCCGAATATTCGCTCTGGGAGCGGGAGGTGGAGGAGGACATCCTCCCCGTCTGCCGCGAGCTCGGCATCGGCTTCGTCCCCTACAGCCCGCTCGGCCGCGGCTTCCTCGCCGGCCGCATCAAGAGCCGCGACGATCTTCCCGCCGACGATTGGCGGCGCAACGACCCGCGCTGGTCGGAGGCGAATTTCGACGCCAATCTCGGCCTCGTCGAGGTGGTCGAGCGGGTCGCCGCGCGCCACGAGGCTTCGGCGGCGCAGGTCGCGCTGGCATGGCTTCTCGCGCAAGGGGATGATATCGTGCCGATACCCGGCACGAAGCGCCGGGCGACGCTGGAGGACAGCCTCGCCGCGGTCGATCTCGACCTCGGCACGGCCGATCTGGCCGAGCTCGACGCGGCACGCGCGGTGTCCGGCGCGCGTTACGATGAAGCGGGGATGCGTAGGGTTCGTCTCTGAAAGGGAGAACGACATGAGCACGCGCACGTTCGCCACGATCTTCGGAATTGTCTTTCTGCTTGTCGGTATCGCGGGCTTCGTGCCGCAGCTGGTGACAAGCGGGGCGGAAGTCCATCCGCTCGCGGTCGACGCCGACCATGGCATGCTGTTCGGCCTCTTCCCGATCAGCCCGCTGCACAATGCCGTGCACATCCTGTTCGGCCTGTGGGGCCTCTATGCGGGCCGCTCGGCGGGCAATTCTGTGACCTACGCCCGCGGCGTCGCGCTCATTTACGCGCTCTTGACCGTGGCCGGCTTCATTCCGGCGCTCAGCGACGGCTTCGGGCTGGTCCCGCTCTACGGCAACGACATCTGGCTGCACGGCCTGCTCGCCCTCGTCGCGGCTTATTTCGGCTGGGTCCACCGCACGCCCGCCTGAGGGCGACCTGAGCCATTTCGTCGACGAAACGTGCAGGAATTGCGCTGGCGCGAAAGGCCCTCCTCGGCTAGAAGGGGGCCATGAGGACATCGCTGAAAATTCCCGCGCTGCTCGTCGCGCTTGCGACGCCGACCATGCCCGGCGCCATTCAGACCGCGGCGCTCGCCCAGCAGGCGCCGGCCGCCCCGCCTTCCGCCGCGCCGCCTGCCGTGCAGGTGCCGGCACCTGCACCTGTCGTCCGGACCTGGCGGCGCGCGGCGGCGCAGGAGCTGCTCGACTATGTCGAGCGGGTCGATGCCGAGGGGCTCGATCCCGCCGCCTACGATCCCGAGCGGCTGCGCGCGGCGATCGCCTCGGGCGACGATGCGGCGCTCACGCCGGTCGCGAACCAGACCTTCCTGCGCCTCAGCGCCGACCTTTCCGGCGGCCAGGTCCGCGGCAACAGCCGGGTCCAGTGGTTCATCCCTGACACGTCGATCAACGGCAACCAGCAGCAGATGCTGCTGCAGCGCGCGAGCCAGGGCAATGTCGCAGCGATCCTCGACGGCCTCCTGCCCACCCACCCGCAATATGCCGGCCTCAAGCGCGCCCTCGCCCAGACCGATCCGGAGGATCGCGCCCGCCGCGACCTGATCCGCGCCAACATGGAGCGCTGGCGCTGGATGCCCCGCAACATGGGCGCGCGCCATGTCATCGTGAACGTCCCCGCCTTCACCGCCGCGATCGTCGACAATGGCAGCGTCACTGCCCGTCACCGCACCGTGGTCGGCGCGCGGCGCACGCCGACGCCGCAGCTCGCCGCGACGATCACCGCGGTGACGCTCAATCCCTGGTGGCACCTGCCGCAGAGCATCATCCGCGAGATGGGCGGCCGCTTCGGCCCGACCTACGAGGTCCGCCGCTCGGGCAGCTCGATAAGCGTCCGCCAGCGTCCGGGGCCGCACAATGCCCTCGGCCGGCTCAAGATCGAGATGCAGAACGATCACGCCATCTATCTGCACGACACGCCGTCGCAGCAATATTTTCAGCGGGCGGTGCGCGCCTTCAGCCACGGCTGCATCCGCACCCAATATCCGCGCGCCTTCGCGGAGGTGCTGCTCGCCCCGACCGGCCGGTGGGACCGCGCCGCGATCGACGCGGCGATTGCGCGCGGCGAGAACATGCAGGTCCCGCTCGCCGAGCCGATTCCGGTCTACATCGCCTATTTCACGGCGGCGGCGACCAATGACGGCAATATCGTCACCTATGCCGATATTTACGGCCGCGACGCCCCGGTCCGCCAGGCGCTGAACCGGGCCGGAAGCGGCAACACCGCCGTCGCCAGCCGCTAGGCGCCGAACCTCCGTCGAAGCCTGCCGGCGCTTCGCCGAACGGCCCGCCACCTCCGCGCCGCGCCGTGACAACGAGCGCGCCGACCCGCGGGAATGCGGCAGGAGTTGACGACCATGAAGATGTTCTGGACCCGCGGCCTGATCGCGCTGGCGGCGATCGCCGGCAGCGCCGCGCTCGCCGAGGCGCAGGCGCCGATCGACCAGGTGATCGCGGCCGAACGCGCCTTCGCCGATTACACCCGAGCCAACGGCTTCAAGCAGGGCTTCCTGCGCTACGTCGCCGACGACGGCATCGTCTTCCAGCCCGGCCCGGTCCGCGCCCGGCCGGGGCTCGAGGCACTGCCGGACGCGCCGCCACCCGGCCCGCCGCTCTTCTGGTGGCCGCACTGGGCCGGCGTCGCCAATTCGGGCGACCTCGGCTTCACCACCGGCGGCGCGACCATCCCGGTGCGCTACTTCACCGTCTGGCAGCGTCAGGCCGACGGCTCGTGGCGCTGGATCTACGACGGCGGCCCGCTCCATGAGGCGCCGTTGCCCGGCCCGACCGAGACGGTGGCGCGGCTCGCCCCGGCGACCGCGTCGGCAGGCTCCGCCGAGCAGGCGCTGGCCGAGATCGCCTCGCTCGAAGCCGAGCTCGCCGAGCGCGCCGCGACTGACGCACCGGCCGCGCATCTGCGCTACCTCTCCGACGACGCGCTCGTCGCCGGCTCGCGCACCGCCTCCTACCCTGGACGCGCGCATCATGCCGCCGAGCTCGCCCGCCGCCCGGCCCGCATGACCTTACGTCCACAGGGCGGCGTCGCGAGCAGCGGTGGCGACCTCGCCTTCACTTATGGCGAGGCGCGCTGGAGCCGCGACGAGCAGCCGCGCTGGGGCCATTATGCCCGCATCTGGCAGAAGCGGACCGAAGGCTGGCGCCTCGTCGCCGACGTTCTGATCCCGGCGCCCGGCGCGCCGCCCCCCTGATCCGGAACAGGCGCCGCGGCCGGCGGTTGTCCCGCTATACCCTTCAGCCGGGAGCCCGTCATGGCCCGCATCCGCCACGAATCCTACTGGAACGCGACCGCGTCCGCGTCGAACCATCCGCCCTTGGCCGGAAAGCACGATGTCGACGTCGCCATCGTCGGGGGCGGCATCGTCGGCGTGATAACCGCCCGCCTTCTCAAGGACCGCGGCCTCAGCGTCGCCTTGGTCGAGGGGAACCGGGTCGGCGAGGGCGGCACCGGCAAATCGACCGCCAAGATCACCTCGCAGCACAACATCGCCTACACAATCATCGAGCGGAAGTTCGGGGCCGAAGGCGCGCGCCATTATGCTGACGCGAATGAGGCCGGCCTCAGGCTCATCGCCGAGCTGAGTGACCGCCACGGCATCGCCTGTGACTTCGCCCGCAAGCCGGCTTTCACCTATACGCTCGACGACAAGGAGATCGCGCGGATCGAGGAGGAGGCGAAGCTCGCCGCTGTGCTCGGGCTGCCCGCCACCCTCACCCGCGAGATCGGCCTGCCCTATGAAGTCCGCGCGGCGATGCGCTGGGACGATCAGGCCCAGTTCCACCCCACGAAGTTCGTGAAGGGCCTCGCCGCCACCCTTCCAGGCGACGGCTGTCACGTCTTCGAGCAGTCTCGCGTGGTGGATTGGGATCCGCGTCGGGTCGCGACCGGGAGCGGAACGGTGCGTGCGCGGCATGTCGTGATGGCCACCCACCTGCCGCTCGGTCAGACCGGCCTGTTCTACGCCGAGACCCACCCGCACATGCACCCGGTGATCATGGGCGAGGCGGAGCCGAGCCGCGTGCCGGACGGCATGTATATCAGCGCCGAGACTCCGCACCGCTCGCTGCGCGGCCATCGCGACGAGGACGGGCGCGATTGGCTGATCTTCACGGGGCCTTCCTTCAAGGGCGGCGACGTCGAGGGCGAGCGCGCGGCCTTCGCCGAGCTCGAGGAGTTCGCCAGGCGCCATTTCTCCGTCGCGCCGTCCTGGCGCTGGACCAACATGGACTATACGCCGATGGACTCGGCGCCGTTCGTCGGCTGGTCCTCGTCCGGCGACAGCGCCTATCTGGTCGCGACCGGCTTCAATGCCTGGGGGATCACCAATGGCGCCGCCGCCGCGATCCTGATCGCCGACCTGGTCGAGGGGCGCGAAAATCCCTGGCTCGACCTTTACGACGCGACCCGGATCAAGCCGGTCGCGGGCGCCGTGCAGTTCGCCAAAGGCAATGCCGAGGTCGCCGCGGACCTGATCGGCGGCCATCTCCGCCCCAAGCCGGATGCGCTCGACTCGCTCAAGCCGGGCGAAGGCGGAATCCTTAAGCTCGACGGCCGCAACGTCGCCGCCTTTCGCGACGAGCAGGGCCAGGTCCACGCCGTCTCTGCGACCT
>NZ_JBQTJC010000260.1:0-6836 GCF_052387495.1 Sphingosinicella sp.
GCTCATAGGCGCGGCGACGCGTCGTTCCTGAGCGTCTCGATCGCGTCGACGAGCTGGCCGACCGTCTCGATCTCGGCCTGCATGTTCATCGTGATCAAGATGTCGAACTCGTCCTCGACATTGGCGATGAAGTCCATGACGACGAGGCTGTCCCATTCGAGATCGCCCGCGAAGGTCGTGCCATCGGCCAGCGCCACGCCTTTTTTGTTGAACGGCGCGATCAGCCTGGCGACCTTGTCGATGGTCTCGTCTCTGTCGGTCATGGCAGGCCCTTTAGGTTGGGGGGCCATGCCTGCCAAGCAAATTGGGCACAAAAGCGACCGCGCCGGGGCGCGGCCTAGATCACCACGAAGTCGCTCGCGGCAAGGGCGGGCGCGCCGCTCAGGGTTGCAAACTGGACGGCCGCACCGGCGCCGTTGCCGTCGGCGTCGAAGAAGAGCGCGCCATTGGCGGGATTGTAGATGATGCGGTCGTCGGCATCTCCCGCCGCCGCCCCGGTGCGGAAAGCGCCCACGGGGAGCGCGCCTCCGGCCAGCCCGGTAAACACCGCGTTCTCGAGGAAGATCCGGTCCAGCCCGGTCACGAAATCCTGCACCAGATCGACATTGCCGGCGCCAAGCGCGTCGGCGAAGATGAAGCGGTCGGCATCGGCGCCGCCATTCAAGATGTCGTTGGCCGCGCCGCCGTTGAGCTGGTCGTCGCCCGCGCCGCCGAGCAGGATATCCGCGCCGGCGAACCCGGCCAGGACATCCGCGCCGCCGGCGCCCGACAAGGTGTTGGCGCCATTGTTGCCGAGCAAGGTCTGGCCGAACTCATTGCCGGTGAGGTTGAGCGCGTCGGTCCCGGCTTGATTCTGGGTGGAGATGATTTCGATCTCTCGATTGGGGCCCAGCACATAACTTACGCTGGAAAGGATGCGGTCACTGCCCTCGCCGGCCAGCTCGACCACGGTGTCGCCCGTCCGCGAGATAAAATACCGGTCGTCGCCCGTCCCGCCCTGCATTGTCGAGGCGGCATCGGCGTTGCCGAACAGCGTGTCGTCGCCGCCGAGCCCGAGCAGCGTGTCCGCGCCGCCACCGCCGGTCAGGACATTGGCCCCGGCATTGCCCAGGATCGCCTGGCCGAGCGCGTTGCCGGTCAGGTTGAGGGGCGCGACACCCGCCTGGTCCGCGGTGAAGAGTTGCTCGACCTCGCGTCCGGCGCCCAGCACATAGCTGACGCTCGCGAGGATCCGGTCATTACCTTCGCCGGCGAGCTCGATCACGCTGTCGCCCGCATTGGCGATCCGATAGGTGTCGTTGCCGGTCCCGCCCTGCAGGGTCGAAGGGGCGTCGGCATTGCCGACCAGCACATCGTCGCCGCCCAGCCCGGCCAAAGTATCCGCGCCGCCGCCGCCGGAAAGCACGTTCGCGCCCGCATTGCCGAGAATGAACTGACCCAGCGCATTGCCGGTGAGGTTGAGCGGGGCCGTGCCGCCGTTGTTGGCGGTGTTGATGGTCTCGACCGAAGAACCGCCCGCCAAGGCATAGCTCACGCTCGTAAAGATGCGGTCGTTGCCCTCGCTCGTCGCTTCCGTCACGATGTCGCCGCCATTGTCGACGAAGTAGAAATCGTCACCAAGCCCGCCCAGCATCGTGTCGACGCCGGTGCCGCCGTCGAGCGTGTCATTGCCGCCATTGCCGCGCAGCGTGTCGTTGCCGCCCAGGCCGAAAATGGTTTCGTTGGCGCTGGTGCCGGTCAGCGTGTCCGCCTCGGCATTGCCGGTCAGAGTGGAAGTCGTCCCCGAAACAATCCCTCCCAGATTGATGATGCCGCCGGCATTGCCGTCATCCCCCGCCTGATCGGCGAAAGCGGCGAAGGTCGGGACATTGATCGTCGAGGGAGTCTGGAAGATATTGTCGCCCGCCCGCAGCGTGAGCGACGCGGTCAAGTTCATGCTCGCTTGGATGAAGATGTCGGTGCCGCTGCGCAGCGTGAGGTTGGGTGCATTGGCGGGATCGACTAGCGCGCTGACCGTGACCTGCCCGCCGCTGTCGCTGCCAATGGTCAGGCTGGATGTGAATATCCGATCCAGCTCCGCATCCGAAAGCTCGACCGCGAAAGCCGCGTCGCCCGCGCTGCCGAGAATGATTTCGCGCCCATCGGTGGCGGGGCGCAGGATCACTTGGCCCGCGCCGGCGTTGATGCCCGAGGACGCGCTGATCAGGACGCGATCGGCATTGACGATGATGTCGCCGGAAGCGGAGGAAAGCGCGCTCGCGCTCGGCGCGTCGAGGATGAGCGCCCCGTTGAAGCCGGTGGTGATGATGATGTCGGCGCCTGCGCCGCCGGTAGCGGCGATGCCGCCGTCGGTGCCGGCAACGTTGCGCAGGTGAACGTTGCGGCCGGTGTTGACGACCACATTGCCGCCGGTGCCCTGCCCGAAATTGTCGGACTCCATGTCGGCGAAGCCGTCGATCAGGAAATCGCGGCCGGCGTTCACGACGATGCTCCCGCTGGCGCGCACGTCGTTGTCGAAATTCGTGCCGATGGTGCCGAAGGCGATGTCGCGGCCAGCAGTCAGCGTGATGTTGCCGCGCGGTGCTGTAATCGCGTCATTGTCGGTCGTGGCGACGATATCTGCATCTAAGCCGTTTGCGATCAACGAGACGTTGCCCGACGTGTTGCCGCCATGGACCGTCTCGAGCGGTAAAGGCGGCGGATTTCCCGGGTCAAGATCGACATCGCCGAGCAGGATCGTTCCGAAATTGCTTAAAATGAGATCGCCCGAGCTGGCGACGTCCAGCCCGTTGACCTGGTCGGAGAGCCCGCCGATCGTGACCGCCCCAAAATTGCTGATGGTGATCCCGCCGGTCGTGGTCTCCGCCTCGAGCAGCCCGGTCTGGGTCTCGATCGCGTTGCCCGGCGTGCCGACCCCGCTGAGCGCGCTGAGGATGATCGAGCTCGCAACAATGTCGGCCGCGAAGTCGCTGCCGCCCTCGGTGATGGAGCTGTTGGAGACGAGCGTGACCGAGCTGGAGGACAGGATGTTCCTCACGACAATCGAATCCGGCGTCTCGGCACTATTGGTAAGGCTGCCGACCGTCAGCACGCCGCTGCCGAACGAATCGGTGACGTTGAAGGTGAGGTTCACGCCGGGCACGGTCGCCCGGAAGGTCAGGGAATCGGCGGGATGCGGGATGACGGCAAGGATAGCGCCGTCACTGTCGCGGCGGACGATCGAGGTGTTGTTGCCCGGTATCCCGTCATCCTCGATCGTGAAACTGCCGGCCGTGCTGAACGTGACCGTTATGGCCATGACGATGTCCTCCCTTTGGATCCTACATCGGGCCAGGCGGAAGTCGCGGGCTGTCGTCCCCCCGGATTCACCTGGGCTGGCCGGACGCTGAGCTTAGCCGGCGCAGCCTAGGCGACGGCGTATCGATTTGCGAGTCGCTCACGATTGCGGGCCCGTCCCGCGCAACGCCGGCCTTTAGCGCGCCTCCGTTTGCGCGCTCGTTGGTGCCAGCGTTGAATCGACTCGCGCCAGGCGTTTGAATTCGTGGTCCGAGGGGCGCACAAGGGATCGGGCCTGCCGCTGGTGCCGGCTGGGACGGACATGGCTGGGAGGCGTGGGTGCGGTCCCGTATCCCGTCGTCACTGCGGAGGGGATCGGCGGCTACTATGCGCCTGCTCTGACCTGCGTGTGGGGAGGGGTTGACCCGGCGATAGTCGCGGGGGACGAAGCCTCATGCGATTCTTGCCCCTCTTCGCGCTCGTGCTTGCCGCGATCTCCACTCCCGCTTTGGCCCAGCTCGGCTCACACGAACGGCGCATGGCCGAGGTGGTCGAGCGGGAGCAGGCGCGCAACGTCGAGTTGCTCGAGCGGCTGGTCAACCGGAACAGCGGCACGCTGAACCTCGCCGGCGTGCGGGCGGTGGCCGAGCTGGTCCGCGCCGAGCTGGAGCCATTGGGCTTCACCGTGCGCTGGATCGACATGGCCGAGACGGGGCGCGCCGGGCATCTCATCGCCACACATCGCGGCATGCAGCGCCGCAACGCCCGCGCCGCGCCCAATATCCTGCTGATCGGCCATCTCGATACGGTGTTCGAGCCGGACAGTCCGTTCCAGCGTTTCGTCCGAGACGGCAACCGCGCCACCGGCCCCGGCATCGGCGACGACAAGGGCGGCATCGTCGTGATCGTGGCCGCGCTCCGTGCGATGCACCAGGCGGGCACCTTGCGCGGCGCCAACATCACGATCGTGCTGACCGGCGACGAGGAACGCCCCGGAGCGCCGATCGAGGTCGCGCGGCGCGATCTGATCGCAGCCGGCCGCGAAGCCGATTTCGCGCTGGAATTCGAGAATCTCGCCCGCGAGGACGGGCGCGACGCGGCGACGATCGCGCGGCGCAGCTCGACCAGCTGGACGCTCACGACACGCGGCCGCACCGGCCATTCGAGCGGCGTGTTCGGCCAGAGCCTCGGCTATGGCGCGATCTATGAAATGGCGCGAATCCTCGACGCCTTCCGCCGCGAGCTGCCCGAGCCCAACCTCACCTACAATGTCGGCGTGATCGCCGGCGGAACCCCGGCCACGATCGACGGCGACGGCTTCCGGGTCACCGCTTCGGGGAAGACCAACATCGTCGCCGAGCAGGCGGTGGCGCGCGGCGACCTGCGCACGCTCTCGGTCGAGCAGGACCGCCGGGTGCGGGAGCGCATGCAGGCGATCGTCGCGCAGCATTTGCCGCAGACCCAGGCGGAGCTGGCCTTCGCCGCCGACGGCTATCCGCCGATGGCGCCGACCGAGGGCAACCGCGCCCTGCTGACCCGCCTCAACACGGTCAACCGCGACCTCGGCCTGCCCGAAATGCCCGAATACGACCCCGCTCGCCGCGGCGCCGCCGATTCAAGCTTCGTCGCCGCCGATGTGGACACGCTCGCCGGGCTAGGCGTTGCCGGCGGCGGCGCCCACGCCGAAGGCGAATGGATCGAGCTCGACTCCATCACCCGCCCGGCGCGCCGGATGGCGGTGTTCATGAGCCGGCTGAGCCTGGAGCGGGGACGCTAGCGGCAGGCGGGCGGCCGTTCGGCGGCGCTCGCCTGTATCGCGACCATTCCGCCGTGAACGATGGAAACCTTCGTTCCGGGGTTCGCTTCCTCGACGGCAACGGTGGCGTCGAGCTGGTTGGCGAGCGCTTCGACCAGCCCGGTGCCCAGTCCGGGCTTCGCACGCTCCGCAACGGGCAGCATGCCGCTGCCGTTATCTTCGACCGAGAGCGTCCAGTCGGTTCCGCTGCAACGATAGTCCACCACGACCTTGCCCGCCGAATCGGGCCCGGGGAAAGCGTGCTTCAGGCAGTTGATCACCAGCTCGGTGCCGATCAGGCCCAGGCTGACCGAGACGTCGGGCGACACCATGGCATCGTCGCCCTTGGCGGTCAGCGAAAGTCGGCCAGCCCGCGGGATCATGGAGGCGCCGATGCTCGCGCACAATTCGGTCAGATAGGGGCGCAGCGCGACCTCGCCGATCCGGGACGCGGCGAGCTGCTTCTGCAACGTCGCGATCGACATGACGCGGTGATGGGCGTCCTGAAGGTATATGCGCGATTCGTCCGATTGAACCTTCCGGGCGCTTTGCATCAGCACGCTGGCGATGATCTGCAGGCTGTTGGCGACGCGGTGCTGCAGCTCCTGCAGCAGCAGCTCCTTGTCGCGGACGAGGTCGTCCTTCAGCCGCTCGGCGAGGCGCGCCTCGGTGATGTCGGTGATGGAAAGCGCAATGCGAATGTTGTCGGCGTCGAAATAGTCGAGCATGTGGGCGCGCAGGACCAGCCGCCGCGGCTTGTGGCCCTGGCGGACCAGGTCCATTTCATAGGCCTCGATGGTGGGGACCCCGGCGACCGTGGCCTGCAGCAGCGAATTGAGCTGCGGCACGTTCCACTCGCCGCCGCCGAGATCGGTAAGTCTGAGCCCGACCAGATCGGGCTGAACAGCGAAGATGCGGCGGAAGGAATTGCTCGCCGCGACGACCTTGAGCTCGTCGTCGAGCAGGACGAGCGGCGCCTCCGAAGACACGATCAAAGCCATTGCGAGGCTGCTCGCGGCTTCCGGGGGGACGGGCACAAAGAATTCCACGGCCGAAGCCTTCGGGAACCGGAGGCTCGCGGAACGAAAGCCATGCCCGGCAGATGTCGAACGACCTGTGCGAATCGCACCTGAGGGTCGCTCGGTCACCTGTATAGCACAGATCGGGCGATTCGCGTGCATTAAAAGCGAGCCGCCCTATCACGGCTAATCCATTGCGAACGCAAGCAAATAGGTGACAAACAAGGTAAGTTTCCTGGAACAGTATCGTCCTGCATTTTCTCATGAATTATACATGAACCATACTATTTATTTATTTTAGGGAACTTCATGCCACCCGGCATTGTTTGCATATCATCGTTCCAATAAAGGAATTCATGACATGCGTAAGATCATCCTGGCCGCCCTTGTGGCGGCGACCGCCATCCCGTTGGGCTCGAGCCCCGCTTATGCTGCGCACCCACATAGCTCCAACGAAAACCAGGAGCGCCGCGAATGCAATCGCGAACTTCGAGACTCGGATTCCCGCCGCGAATATCGCCGCGAGCAGCGCGAATGCGCCCGCGAGATCAGCCAGGCGCGGCGCCAGGATTGGCGTCAGGGCCGCCGTTACGATTATAACCGCCCGCCCGCCGGCGGCGCTTATTATGCCGACGACTATTATCGCGATGGGCGCTATTATCGCGAGCGGCGGCTGAGCTACAACGATCGCATCTATCGCGGCCGCGACAATCGCTATTATTGCCGCCGCAACGACGGCACGACCG
>NZ_JBQTJC010000261.1:0-5575 GCF_052387495.1 Sphingosinicella sp.
TCCACCTTTCTCGACTTGACCCTGCTTGACCGCAGCGGCGAATGCCGGCTCACTTGACCTTACGGGCGGACCCGCTTTAGGCCGGGTCATGATTGACGCGATTTGCGCCCGCCTCGCCGAGCTCGGCATCGAGCTGCCCGCACCCGCGGCGCCCGTCGCCGCCTATGTGCCGGCGCTGGAAGTGGGCGGCATGCTCTATATTTCCGGGCAGCTTCCCTTCCGCGCCGACGGCTCGCTGATCACCGGGCGGCTCGGCGAGGATTATGACGTGGCGCACGGCCGGGAGGCAGCCGAGCGCTGCGGCGTGATGCTGATCGCGCAGATGAAGCAGGCCCTGGGCTCGCTCGAGCGGGTCGAGCGGATCGTCAAGCTCGGCGCCTTCGTCGCCTCCGATCCCCATTTCACCGATCAGCCCAAGGTCGCCAACGGCGCCTCCGAATTGATGGAAAAGGTCTTCGGACCCGCCGGGCGTCATGTCCGGAGCGCGGTCGGCGTGCCGGTGCTACCCTTGGGCGCCGCGGTCGAGATCGATGCCATTGTCGCCGTCAAGGCGCGCTAGGCTCGAAGCGCTTTTCGCGAAGCCCTTCGCGCATCGCGGCCTGCATGGAGCCGGCGTCGTCGAGAACAGCCGCGCCGCCTTCCGCGCCGCGATTCGAGCGGGGCACGGGATCGAGCTCGATGTCCAGGGCTCCCTGATGCGTGAGGCGGTGGTCTTTCATGACGATGGGCTGGAGCGACTCACCGATTCCGAGGGACGGGTCGGCGCCTATCATCTCGAAGAACTCGAGCAGATAAAGCTCAAGGGCTCCGACGAGACGATTCCCTGGCTGAACGACGTGCTGGCCCTCATCGCTGGACGCGCGCCGATGCTGATCGAGGTGAAAGCGCCGAGGCATGACGTGGCCGCGCTGAGCCGTTCTGTCGCCTACGCGCTGAAGGACTATATCGGCCCGGTGGCCGTGATGTCGTTCAACCCCTCCGTGCCGCGATGGTTCGCGCGCCACGCGCCGGAGGTTCTGCGCGGGCTGGTCGTGACCGAGGAGGGCAGGCCGGAGCGCGGCCGGCTCAAGCGGCGCCTGTCGCTGCATTGGTCGAAGGCGGACTTTCTCGCTTACGACATTCGCGACCTGCCTTCGGCCTTCGCCGCCGCCAGCGGGCTTCCGGTCGCGACCTGGACCGTACGCACCGAGGCGCAGCGCGCGACCGCGGCGGCGCATGCCGATCAGATCATCTACGAGGTGGCGGGATGAGCGGCGAGGCCGTCGTCGCCCGGATCGCGCCGGGCGTCGCCTCGTTCACGGCGGAGGACTGGGACCGCTGCGCGCCCCCGGGCGATCCGTTCCTCTCTTACGCCTTCCTCGCCGCGCTGGAGGAATCGGGCAGCGTGGGCGAGGGGACGGGCTGGCAGCCGGCGCCGGTCGCGATCGACGGCCCGGACGGGCGGCCCGACGCCCTCCTCCCCGCCTATCTCAAGAGCCACAGCCAAGGCGAATATGTCTTCGATCATGGCTGGGCCGACGCGTACGAGCGGGCCGGCGGGCGTTACTATCCCAAGCTCCAGATCGCGGTGCCGTTCACGCCGGTGCCGGGGCGGCGGCTGCTGGCACGCGAGCCCGCGCTGGCGCCGATGCTGATCGCCGCCGCCGAGCGGATCGTCGCCGCCAATCGCCTCTCCTCCGCCCACGCCACCTTCATCGCCGAGGCGGAAGTCCCATTGTTCGAGCGGGCCGGCTGGCTGATCCGCGCCGACAGCCAGTTCCACTGGCTGAACGCGGGCTATGCGGACTTCGACGATTTTCTCGCCAGCCTCGCCTCGCGCAAGCGCAAGGCGATCCGCAAGGAGCGCGCGGCGGCGCAGGCGGGGCTGGAGATCATCCATCTGACCGGGAAAGCGATCGAGGAGCGGCACTGGGACGCCTTCTGGGCCTTCTATCAGGACACCGGCGCGCGCAAATGGGGACGGCCCTATCTCACCCGCGGCTTCTTCTCACTGCTCGGCGAGCGGCTGGCAGACCACGTCCTGCTGATCCTCGCGCTGCGGGATGGTCCGCCGATCGCCGGCGCGCTGAACCTGATCGGCGGCGAGGCGCTCTACGGCCGCTATTGGGGCTGCGTCGAGGAGGTCCCCCACCTCCATTTCGAGCTTTGCTATTATCAAGCGATCGAGGCGGCCATCGCGCGCGGGCTGAAGCGGGTCGAGGCCGGCGCGCAGGGCGCGCACAAGCTGGCGCGGGGCTATCGGCCGGTGCCGACCTGGTCGGCGCACTATATCGCCGATCCGGGCTTCCGCCGGGCGGTGGCGGATTATCTCGAGCGCGAGCGGCCGGCGGTGGCGCACGAAATCGCAGCGCTCGACGAAATGGGGCCGTTCCGCAAGGACTAGGCGGCGCGGCGGGCCGGGGCGATCTCGGCGAGCCAGGCGCGGGCCTGGCGCTGGGCCTCGGCGATCTCGCGCGCAGTCATGTCCTCGGCGATGTCGGCGCGGCATTCCTGCGCGGCCTCGCTGCCGTTCAGGGCGGCGAGATTGAACCATTTATGCGCCTCGATCAGGTCGACGGGAACACCGCCGCTGCCGGTCGAATAAGCGATGCCGAGCTCGTAGAGCGCCTGAACGTCGCCGCTGAGCGCATCCGCGATGCGGCTTTCGATCAGAAACGTAGCGGTCTTGAGACTGTGAGCCATTTCTCGAAGGTCCCCTGTTGCACGTCGTGGGGCCGGTTTCGCGCAGAGATCGCCAACAAATGGTTAACGAGTTAACGGCGCGGTGACGAAAGGCTCAGGCGGGGAGCACCGGGAGATTGTCGATCAGCCGCGTCCGGCCCATCCGCGCGGCGGCGAGCAGACGGGCGGGGCGGTCCAGCGTCGAGAGGGGCGCGAGCGTTTCGGCGTCGCGCAATTCGACATAGTCGACCGGATCGAAACCGGCCGCTTCGAGCCGAGCGCGGGCGCGCGCCAGGGTCTCGTCGACCGGCTGGCCTAACTGGATCGCCTGCGCCGCCTCGCCGAGCGCGCGCGGCAGAGCGCGGGCATCGCGCCGCTCGTCCTCGGAGAGGTAGGCGTGGCGCGAGGACAGAGCGTGGCCGTCCGCGTCGCGCTGGGTCGGCACGCCGACGATCTCGATGCCGAGGCCGAGGCGCTGGGCGAGGGCGCGGATGATCGCGAGCTGCTGATAATCCTTCTCGCCGAAGACGGCGAAATCGGGCCGGACCTGGTCGAACAGCCGCGCGACCACGGTGGCGACGCCGTCGAAATGGCCCGGCCGGGCGGCGCCGTCCAGCTCGGCGCCGAGCGGGCCCGCCGCGACCGGGGTCTCGAAACCGTCAGGATACATCACGTCCGCCTCCGGCGCCCAGAGGATCGCGCAGCCTTCCTGCTCGAGCAAAGCCGCGTCGGCATTCTCGCGGCGGGGATAGGTGGAGAGGTCCTCATTCTCCCCGAACTGGGTCGGATTGACGAAGATCGAGGCGACGACATGGCTTGCGCGCCGCCGCGCCTCGGCGACCAAAGCGAGGTGGCCAGGATGGAGCGCGCCCATCGTCGGGACGAAGGCGATCGTGCCGCCATCGGCGCGGAGATCGGCAAGCGCCTGCTCAAGCAGCGCAAGGTCACGGATGATTTGCACCGCGAAAGGGGCTCCGATAGAGGGAAGACGCGCGCGGTCTTTGGCCGCGCGCTCGTGCAAGATCAAGTGGTTGGGACACGTATAAATGGCCGGCAGCGGGCCGCATTTCCTCGTCTTCGCCAATGAAAAGGGCGGCACCGGCAAGTCCACCACCGCGGGCCACGCGGCGGTGGCGCTGGCCGCGCAGGGGCGCAAGGTGGCGGCGCTCGACCTCGACACCCGTCAGCGCACGCTCGGCCGCTATCTCGACAACCGCGCCGCTTCGATCCAGCGGCTGCAGGTCGTGCTGCCGATGCCGGTCTATGAGACGTTCGATCCGGGACGGGGCGAAACGCTCGACGCGGTGATCGCGCGGCTCTCGGCGGACGCCGAGATGCTGGTGATCGACACGCCCGGGCGCGACGACGCTTATGCGCGCGAGGCGATGGCGCGGGCGGACACGCTCGTCACCCCGATCAACGACAGCTTCGTCGATCTCGACCTGATCGGCGAGGTCGATCCCGAGACCTATCGCGTGCGCCGGCCGAGCTTCTACGCCGAGCTGGTCTGGAACAGCCGCACCCAGCGCGCCAAGAGCCATGGCGCCAGCGTCGACTGGGTCGTGCTGCGCAACCGCATGCAATATGTCGAGGCGCACAATATGCGGCGCGTCGGCGCGGCGCTGGGCGAACTGAGTCGCCGCGTCGGCTTCCGGGTCATTCCGGGCCTCGGCGAGCGCGTCATCTATCGCGAGCTCTTCCCCAAGGGCCTCACCCTGCTCGATCTCCACCAGATCGGCGGCGCGAGCATCGCCCATGTCGCGGCGCGGCAGGAACTGAGAGAGATGATCGCGGGTTTCGCTTTGCCGGACGCCGAGCCCTCGCTGGCGCCGCTGCGCGCCGCGGCGGGCGGATGATCGTCAAGCTCGTCATCCTGCTTGCGCTCGCCGCGGGGGGCTGGCTGTGGTGGCGGCGACGCACGGCCGGGTCGCACCGGATGACGGAGAGCGAGGCGCGCGCCTTGCTGGGCCTCGGCCTGGGCGCCAGCGCGGACGAGGTGCGCGAGGCGCATCGGCGGCTGATCCAGCGGGTTCATCCCGACGCGGGCGGCTCGGCCGAGCTCGCCACCCGGGTCAATGCGGCGCGCGACGCGCTCCTCACCGAGATCAAACGGAGATAGAATGTCGCACCAATTCCACCCGACGAGCTTGCGCGAATACGACATCCGCGGCGTCGTCGGGAAAACGCTGAGCGATGCCGACGCCTGGGCGCTCGGCCGCAGCTTCGCCACGCTGGTTCGCCGCGCGGGCGGATCCAAGGTGGCGGTCGGCCGCGACGGGCGGGAGAGCTCGCCGGCGATGGAAGCGGCTTTGGTGCGCGGGCTGAATGAGAGCGGTGCCAGCGTCGTCCGGGTCGGGCTGGGGCCGACACCGATGCTCTATTACGCGGCCGAAACGCTCGGCGTCGACGGCGGCATCATGATCACCGGCAGCCACAACCCGGCCGATTATAACGGCTTCAAGATGGTGCTGGGCGGCAACGCCTTCTTCGGCGCCGACATCCAGAAGGCCGGGCGGATGGCGGCGGCCGGCGACTGGGAGGCGGGCAGCGGCGGGGTTTCCGACGAGGAAATCATGGACCGCTATGTCGATCGCCTGCTTGAAGGCTTCGACGGCGGAGCCTTCCGGATCGGCTGGGACGCCGGCAACGGCGCCGCGGGGCCGGTTGTCGAGAAGCTGGTCGCGCGCCTCCCGGGCGAGCATTTCACCCTCTACACCGAGCTCGACAGCGCTTTCCCCAACCATCACCCCGACCCGACCGAGGAGAAGAATCTCGCCGATCTGAAGGCGCTGGTCGTGGAGCAGGGCCTCGACTTCGGCCTGGCCTTCGACGGCGACGGCGACCGGATCGGCGCGGTGGACGGCGAAGGGCGCGTGGTCTGGGGCGACCAGTTGCTCTCGATCCTCGCCGAGCC
>NZ_JBQTJC010000262.1:0-37016 GCF_052387495.1 Sphingosinicella sp.
GGCATACGCCTACTCGAGTTGCTCGAGCGAATAGCTTATCGCCGGGCCGACGCGTTGGTTTCGGTGACCGAGTCTTTCGTTCCCCACATTCTTGCGCGCCGCCACGGAAAGGGCCCGGTGGCGGTCATCAAGAACGGCGTTGATCTGACGCGTTTCGACAGCGATAAAAACACAGCGGAAGACGGCCCGAGGCTGCGGCGAAGGCTCGGGGTCGACGACAAATTCGTGGCCGCCTATGTCGGTACGCACGGCATGGCGCACGGACTGGACACTATCCTGGACGCAGCCGAGCGGCTAAAGGGCGATGAACACATTGTCTTCCTTATGTTCGGGGACGGGAGCGAACGCGCTCGGATCGCTAATGAGGTGGCACGGCGGAGCCTCAACAATGTGAGGGTGCTCGGGCAATATCCCAAGGCCACGATGCCGGCGATCTGGCGCATAACCGATGTCAGCCTCGTTCTGCTGCGCAGACTGGATACGTTTAAATCGGTGCTGCCTTCTAAGATGTTCGAGGCGATGGCGATGCGGCGGCCGATTATCCTCGGCGTCGAGGGAGAGGCGCGCACCCTCCTCGACGCGGCCGGGGCCGGCATTGGCATTGTGCCCGAGGATTCAGAAGCTCTGGCCGAGGCCGTCAAACGTCTGGCGGCAGCGCCCGAGGAGGCTCGGGCGATGGGCGAATCGGGCCGCCTTCACGTCATCGAACACTTCGACCGCCGCCAGCTCGCGCAGCGCTATTTGGCCTTCCTCGAGCAGGTGATCTCCGGCCGCGCCCAGTCCGACGACAGGGTCGACCATGCTCCAGCGACTTAGGCGCGAATTTTCCTTCGCACGCCGAATCCCCTCACGACAGATCATGCGGCGCGTCTGGCTCGTGACCCGTCGAATCGGCGAGCGTGCATTCAAGTCTCAGTGGCAGGCGCCGGATGCGCGCCGGGGTCCAATGCCGCCCCAGCCGCTCTTCGCGCCCAGGCAAATCGCCACCCGGACGGAGGCGGGTTGGTTGTTCAGATTCCTTGGCGGCGAGGCGCGGATGGGCGAGGCGTTGCGATGGCAGCCGGCGGATCATCCTGGGGCCGCCCAGCTGTGGCTAATGAATCTTCACTACATGGAGTATCTGGAGGCCTTAGCCGACAATGATGTCGAGGCACTGATCCTACAGTGGATCGCCGAGAATTCGCCTCACCGCGAAGGCGCGTTGACCGCCGCCTGGAATGCCTATGCGCTCTCGCTGAGAGCTGTGGTCTGGATGCAGCAGCTTGCCTCGCGTTCTGGTTTTGGCGAGGACCTCCGAGAACGGGCCGAGCGCTCGCTGGTTGAGCAGCTCCTTTATCTAGAATCGCATCTCGAGACCGACATCGACGGCAACCATCTAATCAAAAACATCAAAGCATTGTTGTGGGCCTCGGCCTATTTCCAGGGCCCTACGGCGTCGCGCTGGCGACGGAAGGGACTCGTCCTCCTTGCCCGCGCGCTTCCGCGGCAAATACTACCCGATGGTATGCATTTTGAGCTTTCGCCTGCCTATCATTGCCAGGTGTTCGCCGATTTGGTGGAAATCCGACACGCCCTAGCGGAAGACCCACTGGACGGCAGTCTCGACGATGCACTGATCCGCGCGTCCCGTGTTCTCGCCGAGCTTTGCCATCCAGACGGCAACATAGCTCAGTTCAGCGACTCAGGTCTGAACATGGCCTATGCGCCCCACGAATGTATGTCGGCTTACGCCTCGATCGGAGGCATTCCGCCGGCACCGTCCCCCCTCTTTCTGTTCCCGGACGGAGGTTATTTTGGGGTGCGCCAGGAGGAAAGTTATGCGGTCGTGGATGCAGGCATGGTTGCGCCTCCCGGCCTCCCCGCCCACGGCCATGGCGACATCTTCAGCTTCGAATGGTCGCTCGATGGTGAGCGGATCATAGTTGATCAAGGTGTCTACGAGTATGTAGCCGGCGAGCGGCGCACGGCCTCGCGCACCACGCGATCGCACAACACGCTGCACATCGAGGGCGGCGATCAGGCCGAGTTTTTCGGTGCCTTTCGTTGCGGGCGCATGGCGAAGAGTTCCGTCCAGACACGCGAGATCGATGGAGGGGGCTTGGTCCTAGTTGGCAGCCATGACGGTTACCGGATGTTGCCCGGCGCGCCGGTACATCATCGCCGATTCGACCTCTACCCGCGCAAGATCCGCATAAGCGATCGGATCGAAGGGTTGCTGACTCGCGAGGCGCGGATCGCGCTGCTCCTCCATCCGCGCGTACGGGCTCGCAGAATCTCGGCTGGTCAGTGGCGGCTAAGCTGTGGCAAGGCCGTCGCGGAGATTAACGGAAGTTGCGACATTCACGCCGAAGAGGCCGTGTGGTGGCCTGACATGGGTGTAGAAATGTCGACGGTACGGCTGGTAGTGACCCTGATACCCGGGATGAATGACGCCGTTCTCGAACTCGTCGGACTCGGCCCAATCCAGGAAATAGATTCGTGAAACAGGTCGAGCAGAATTATCGGACGGGCGCGTTGCGGGTCATCGATGCGCCCGCTCCGCGCGCTTCGCTCTTTTCGGCACTCGTCCGCACACGCGTTTCGCTGATCAGCGCCGGGACGGAAAAGCAAATCGCAGATATCGCCAAGGCCTCGCTCGTAGGCAAAGCGATCGCGAGGCCCGACCTGGTCCGTCAGGCGATCAATAAGATGAGGACCGAGGGCCTGGTACCGACCGCACGCAAGATATTCGCCAAGCTCGATACGCCGATTCCGCTAGGCTATAGCTTGGCTGGGGTCGTAGCCGAAGCCGGCGTCAATTCCGGCGTAAGCGCCGGACAGCGCGTTGCTTGCGCGGGAGCAGGCTTAGCCAACCATGCGGAATTCAACGCCATTCCGAAGAATTTGATGGCGCCCATCCCTGAAGCGGTCAGCGACGAAGATGCAAGCTTCGTGACTGTGGGCGCAATCGCCTTGCAAGGTGTGCGCGTGGCCGATCCGACGCTGGGTGAGAGAGTCGTGGTCATCGGCCTCGGCCTTATCGGCCTCCTCACAGTACAATTGCTCAAGGCCAATGGCTGTCAGGTGCTCGGTTTCGACCCTAATCCCGCGCGCGCGCGCTTGGCGCTGGAGCTGGGCGCTGATGTCGCGATCAGCGAGGAACTTGCCACGGCAGTCACCGGCTTTACGGGAGGACGCGGCGCGGATGCCGTGATCGTCGCCGCCTCCACTAAATCGAGCGAGCCGCTCAATCAGGCCGCGACCATAAGCCGCATGAAGGGTCGCGTCGTCCTCGTGGGCCAGGTCGGCATGACGATCGACCGTGACCCCTTCTACAAACGCGAGCTCGAGCTGCGCCTGTCGATGTCTTACGGTCCGGGTCGCTACGACACGGCCTATGAGATCGAAGGCCACGATTATCCACTCCCGTATGTTCGCTGGACCGAACAACGCAACATGGAAGCGTTTCTGGAGCTGATCGCGACCGGCAGGGTGACGCCGTCGTTGTTGGTGTCTCATCGCTACCCCATCGAGAATTCTGACCAAGCCTATGCGATGATGGACGGCGATGATCCGTATCTGGCGATCCTACTGACCTATCCGGAGCGGCAAACGAAACCAGTGCACGCGGTTGATCTCCGCTCCCCGGGTGCCTCGGGCGTGAGCGGCACCGCCTTTGTCGGCTTCGGAGGCTATGCCAAGGCCATCCTGTTCCCCGCCTTGCGTAGGGCAAGTGCTGAGCCCCTCCGCATAGTCGTGACCGCAAGCGGCATAAGCGCGCATGGCTCCGCCGAGAAGTTCGGCTTCGAGCGCGCGGCGACCGACCCGGAAGAGGCTTTCGCCGATGCCGGTGTATCCACAGTTTTCATCGCGACCCGTCATGACAGTCATGCCGGCTTGGCAGTCCGCGCGCTCGAAGCGGGCAAGCATGTCTTCGTGGAAAAGCCGCTTGCGCTAAGCCGGGAGGATCTCGATCAGGTCCTTGATGCGGCCAGGAAAGCCCCGGGGATTCTCGCCGTCGGCTTCAACCGGCGCTTTGCCCCGATGATCCTCGAGGCTGGAGTGATTTTGGCGAAACGCACCGGCCCGATCAACATGCTCTACCGAATCAACGCCGGGCCGATCGGGCGCGAAAGCTGGGTCCATGGCAGTGAGGGCGGAGGACGGATCCTCGGCGAGGTTTGCCATTTCATTGACACGCTGTCCGCACTAGCGGCCACGCCGCCGGTCGCAGTGGAGCAAATGAAGCCTGATGGCATTGGCGACAGCGTCTCGGCGCTGATCCGCTTCGCCGACGGCTCGGTCGGCGTGATCCTCTACAGCTCGATCGGCGATCCCGCGATAGCCAAAGAGCGGATCGAGATTTTCGGGGAGGGGCTGGCAATCGAGATCGACGATTTCCGGGCGATCTCGATTAGCCGTGGCAGTCGGACGAAGCGCCGGAGAGCGGCCCAGGACAAGGGTCAGAATGCCCTAGTGAGGAGCTTTCTCGCCGGCCGGGCAACCGGAATCCCCCCCGTCCCACTCGAGACGCTGGAGGCGGTCAGCGCGGCCACTCTCTTGCTCGCCGGACGATAGCCCGGCGGTGGCAGGCGCGCGCGCGACATGAGCGATCCAAGATCGACGCTGCTAGTGCTGCAGCGTTACTTTTGGCCCGGTTTCGATTCGACCGGGCCTAATCAGAGCGTCATGGAAATGATCCGGGCACTGTCGGACCGCTTTCGGTTCCGCGTGATCGCTGATGCGACTCCGGATGAGGAGGCTGGGCGCTGGACCGAGCTGCACGGAATCGAGCGTCTGCCGCTGCGGGCAGGCTGGCTCGGCTCCAAGGGTCTTCGGGAAACGCTAATCGAAACACCGCATGCCGCGATTCTAGCGAACAGCTTTTTCGATCCGACGCAAACGATAGCTACGCTTCTACTGCGGCGCTTTGGCCGAATTCCCTACCGGCCGCTGCTCCTCGCATCGCGCGGCGAATTCGCACGCTCCGCCCTTGCTACTAAGCCGTTTCGAAAAAATGTCTACTTGCGGACGATGAGGGCCGCGGGCCTGCTGAGCGGGGTTATCATGCAAGCGACGGACGAACGCGAGGCGGCTGACGTCGCTCGCGCGCTGGGACCGAACATCCCCATCGTCATCACCCCGAACATCCGGACCATCGCGCCGCTCCCATTCCATCCGCCGCGGCAACCAGGCGAAGCGCTCCGGATCGCCTTCCTAGGACGGATCGACCGCATCAAGAATTTGGACTTCGCCCTGGATCGCCTGCGCGAGGCCGACGTGCCCGCCCGATTCAACATGTACGGGGTCTCCCTCGACGAACCATATTGGCTGGCGTGCCGCCAGAGCATCGAGCGGCTTCCGCCTCATATCGTCGCGAAGTATCATGGCGTGATCCCCAACGGCGAGGTTTTACCAATGATGGCGCGGCACGATCTCCTGCTGCTCCCCACCGGCGGCGAGAATTTCGGCCATGCAATCGTGGATTCCCTAGCGGCGGGGACGCCGGTTCTGATTAGCGACCGGACGCGATGGCGGGGCCTCGAAGCCGAGGGCGCCGGCTGGGATGTGTCGCTGGAGGATGGAGGGCGATTCGTGGCCGCGATCCGGGAGGCCGCCGGCGAAGATGCCGAGGCCCGCGCCCGACGCCGCGCCGCGGCGCGATCCTATATCGAGCGCGCGATCCATGCGGACTGTGCTATTGCCATCATGACGAAGTGTCTCGAATCGCTGGTGAATAACGAGACTGTGTTTCGCGCTTGACGGGTTCAGCCAATCCCCTCATGCCCCGCTGTGAGCGGGGCTAGTATGAACCCAAATGCGAATCCGTCCGAACTCTATCGTGATTATGCGCAATGGAAGGGGTGGAGCGACCCGTTTCGCTGGTCAGCCGAAGAAGGACGTTATTATGCCGCCGAGCTCGGGTGGGATCCCGCCGGGCTGGATATTCTCGAGATTGGTTTCGGCAATGGAGGCTTCCTCGGCTGGGCGCGCGACAACGGCGCACGAGTCATCGGATCGGAACTCACCCCAACTGCGATCCTTGCGGCCGAGGCGATCAAGCTGCCGTTGGTTCCGCCGAATTTCGAACAAGTTGGTGGGTTGGAAGCCGAAAGCCTGGACGCGGTAGTCGCCTTCGACGTGTTCGAACATCTCGAGCCAAGCGCCATTCGCAGCAAGCTAGCCGCGATCGCAAGGGCGCTGCGGCCCGGCGGTCGCTTGGTGCTGCGCTATCCGAACGGCCAGAGTCCTTTGGGGCTCGACCCGCAGCATGCGGACGCGACCCATATGGTGGCACTGTCCCGCGCGAAGATCGAGCAATATGCGGCAGGCACGGGCTTGCTCACGATCCGCTACGGGGGGGCCGCGCGCGTCCGGTCGGGTCGAATAATCCGTGATTTGGTCCGGCTCCTGCGATACGGGCTTCGCGCGGTGATCGAGGCGGTGATCCGCTTTTCTTATGGTACCGCTGCCGAGCTTGCCCCCGTCGTGACTCACGTCCTCGAGCGCGAGATTGTCCAAGACGTCGGATCAAGGCCAGCGAAAAGGGCGGTAAACCGATGAGTGATCGGGTTGAGGCGACCAGGCGCTTGCTGCGGTATCTGCTCGCGCACCCGCTAGCCGGCAGACGACCGCTGACCGCACTGGCTCGGCTTGCGGCCTGGCAGGTGCGCAGTCGGCTGAGAGCTGGCCCGCATCAGGTGCGCTGGATTTCAGGCACCACGCTCGTGGTGCACCGTGGCATGTGGGGCGCGACCGGAAACCTCTATCTGGGCCTGCACGAGTTTGGTGACATGGCCTTCGTCCTACACATGCTGCGAGAAGACGATCTCTTCGTGGATGTCGGGGCGAATGTCGGCACGTACACTGTGCTCGCGGCGGGCGTTCGTGGTGCCCGCTGCCATGCCTTCGAGCCCGATCCCCTGACGGCGGCACACCTAGCCGCTAACCTCGCCAGCAATGGGATCGAGGACAAGGTGGCCGTCCACGTCATGGCGCTCGGGCATGCCAATGGCGAAATCGGCTTCACCATCGGCCTCGACACCGTGAATCGGGTTGCATCGGCGGGCGAGCCCCAGCGTCTAGTCCCGGTCCGGCGGCTCGACGATGTCCTTGTTGACCAGGTACCCGTCTTGATCAAGATCGACGTGGAGGGACACGAGGATTCGGTGTTCGCGGGCGCCGAAGCCACGCTGGCAGATAGCCGACTGCTCGCGATCGAAACCGAAAGCGCGGGCCCAGTGAGCCTTGAGTTATTCGCACGACTCGGCTTTCGGCGCCGATACTACAATCCCTTCAAGCGAGTGTTGACATCGGAACCGAATTCCTGGCCTGATAACAACAGACTTTATGTACGCGGCGAAGCGGAGATCATGGACCGTTTGCGCGACGCCTCCCCAATTGAAGCGCTTGGCTTGCGATTCTAGCAGTTACGAGCCAGCGGTTTTCTGGAGCATGGAAGAACGATGACACGAATGTATGACAGCCGAAAAAAGATACTCGTAACCGGTGGCGCGGGCTTCCTCGGCTCGCATCTTTGCGACCGGCTGCTGGAACAGGGCCACGAAGTACTTTGCGTGGACAACTTGTTCACCGGGACCAAGCGTAACATCGAGCATCTGAACGGCCATCCCCGGTTCGATTTCCTGCGACATGACGTCACCCTTCCGCTGTTCGTGGAAATCGACGAAATCTACAATCTGGCCTGCCCGGCCTCGCCCGTCCACTATCAGCACGACCCCGTGCAAACGACCAAGACCTCCGTGCACGGCGCGATCAACATACTGGGGCTGGCCAAGAGGCTCAAATGCCGCGTCCTGCAGGCCTCGACTAGCGAGGTTTATGGCGACCCAGCCATTCATCCACAGACGGAGGAATATTGGGGAAATGTCAATCCGATTGGCCCTCGCTCATGCTACGACGAGGGCAAGAGATGTGCCGAGACCCTATTCTTCGACTATCAAAGGCAGCATAGCCTCCAGATCAAGGTCGCACGAATCTTCAACACCTACGGCCCGCGCATGCATCATGCCGACGGGCGAGTGGTGTCGAACTTCATTGTCCAGGCACTGACGGGCGAATCGATCACGCTTTACGGCGACGGCCGCCAGACCCGCTCATTCTGTTATGTCGATGACCTCGTCGACGGCCTGATCCGTCTTATGAACAGCGATCCGGTGGTCACCGGCCCGATCAACCTCGGCAATCCGGTCGAGTTCACGATGTCCGAGCTTGCCGAAAAGGTATTGAGCATTACCCGTTCCTCGAGCCGACCAGTTTTCCACAGTTTGCCGTTAGACGATCCGAAGCAGCGGCAGCCCGATATCAGCAAGGCCCGGAGCGTGCTCGGTTGGGAGCCGCGCATCGCGCTTGACGAGGGCCTCACCCGGACGGTGGATTATTTCCGGGATCGCGTTACCGAGCTCCGGGGCGAGCCCTGATGACGGGCCACGGAGGCAAATGGCGTGTCGCGTTCGTTAACTCGCACCCGATCCAATATTTCGCGCCGCTCTATGCCCATATCAACCGGTCGCCGGACATCGAAGCAGTGCCGATCTACCTCTCCGACGTGAGCCTGAGAGGCGGCTATGATAAGGGCTTTGGACGCGCCGTGAAATGGGATCTCGATCTGCTCGAGGGGACTGACCCGATCTTCGTCAAGAACGCCGGGAGTCATCATTTCGACCAAGGACTGAAACTTATCGCACCAGACATCTGGTCGATCGTCCGCAGCGGCCGGTTCGACAGCCTCGTCGTCCATGGCTACGCCTTCGGCGCCAATCACGTCGCCATAGCTGCGGCGAAGTCGGCCGGCATCCCAATCATGGTACGGGGCGAATCACATCTCGGCCTAAAGGGCCGCGGGTGGAAGAGCAAGATACGGGCGGCCATCATCCCGCATTTCTATCACCGCTTCGATGCCTTTTTGGCGATCGGGACCGCGAACCGCAATTACTACCGCTCGTTGGGAATTCCCGAGTCTCGCATTTTCCACTTCCCCTATTCCGTAGACAATATGCGACTGCTGGCGGATTCGGAAATGAGCCCCGCGCAGCGTTCGGACTATCGATCACGGCTTGGCTTAAACGGTGACAATCCGGCAGTGCTGTTTGCTTCGAAGTTCGAGAAGAGAAAACATGCCGACGATCTGATCCGTGCCTGCGGCATGCTGAGGCGCGAAGGGCTTGCCCTGCAACTGGTCATGGCCGGCACGGGTGAGATGGACGCCGAGCTTCGATCACTAAGCGAAGCCGAGCCCGATCTCCACGTAATCTTCCCAGGATTCGTCAACCAGAGCGAGTTACCGAAGCTCTTCGGCGCTTGCGAAATATTCGTGTTGCCTTCGGAGGAAGAACCGTGGGGCTTGATCATCAACGAGGCGATGTGCGCTGGGCTGCCGGTCGTTGCGTCTCGCGAGATCGGCGCGGTTACCGACTTGGTTTATGATGGATACAACGGGCAGGTCTTCGACGCGAAGGACGTGCGCGGATTGGCGAATGCGCTGAGGCCGATTGTCGCCGATCCCGCGCTTCGCGCCTGCATGGGGTCGCGCAGCCGAGCGATCATCGCCGCCTGGTCCTATGTGGAAGCCGAGCAGGGCTTGCGCGCCGCCCTGAGCTTCGTTGCGCCCACGAAGCGAACGACGGCCACCTGATACTATGGTAGAGCGCAACGCCATATTCGCCACGGAGTTCTGGCACGGGGCCACTGGAAGGGGACTTGCGCAGGGGTTCCGCGAATGTGGTTGGTGCGTCGAGGAGGTCGACACGCGAATGTTCGGCCCCCGGGGGGGAGGCACACGCCTCGTCGACCGCCTCAATGCGCGTGCGTTCCGTCGCAGCCAACTCCGGGCCTTCAACCAGGCCGTCCTCGATTCGGCCGCTACGCAAAAGGCCCATTTGATGGTGACCGTCAAGGGCAACTTCATGCTGCCCGAGACCCTACAGGAGCTCCGCGCCCGCGGCGTGTTCACGGTAAACTATTATCCCGATGTGGAATTCGAATTTGGCGGCTTCGATCGGCGACGACTTCATGAGTTTGACCACATCGTAACGACAAAGAGCTTCCAAGTGCCGTACCTCATTGATCTGCTCGGTGAGGAACGGGTCAGCTTTGTTCACCACGGTTATTCGCCGTTCGTCCACCGGCGGGTCGCCGTAGGCGCGCGCCAAGATGTGTTCGTCCGCGATCTACTTTATGTCGGCAACGCCTCGCGCCACAAGCTGGAATGGCTGCTGCCGCTCGCCGAGGCATTTCCGGAACGGAATCTCCTGGTGGTCGGCAATCGCTGGCGCGAGCTGGCGCAGGACACGGCACTGGCCGGATCCGTGCTCGGTCACCAGCTCACGGGTGATTTCTACGCGCGCGAGATCGGGCGGAGCCGTATTAACATCGCGCTTCATTACGGTCCTGTGAGCGCATCTGGATGGGAGGATCTCGTATCGACCCGCACATTCGAGATCCCTGCTTGCGGGGGTTTCATGCTGCATATTGAGAATCCCGAGGTCCGTTCGCTGTTCGAGGCACCGTCCGAAATCGACACCTTTGCCACTCCCGGGGATCTGATTGCAAAGGTTCGGTACTATCTCGATCGAACGGACGAGAGACACGCCATTGCTGCTAGGGGTCTCGCCCGTGCGAAAAGGGATCATTCGCTGAATCGGCGCGCTGCAGAAATGTCAGCGCTCATCGATCAACGTATGCGCGCTGATAAAATGAGCGTAATCGCCCGGGAACCGAGCCGGCCGAAAGGAGCTGGCGCGTGAACGCCTTGGGTTTGATCGAAAGGGTGCTTGGTCGACGCCTGATGTGGAAGATCGGTCGGCGCCTCTATCTGCACGCCCGGCGTGAAGGTTCGCTCGACATGGAAAGCAATGGCGAGGCAAATCTCCTGAAAGCTCTTGCGAAACGGGCGGCCCGTGAGGGGCGCACGCTCAACGTGGTCGATATCGGGGCCAATCTGGGCAGTTGGTCGACCTCCCTCATGGAAGCTCTGCAGACCGCCGGAGCACCGCGGGCTAGGCTGACCTTGTTCGAGCCCGTCCCCGCGATTCGGGCAACCCTCACCGACACGATGCAAGGATGGGCCAGCTTCGCGGACATCGTCATCGAACCCATGGCACTCTCCGACCAACACGCGACCATGACCATGATGGTAACCGGTCCGTCCACTGGCACGCATCACCTCCAAGCCGACCTCCACAATTTCGAAGGCCAGGCGATCGACGTCTCCGTCACCACGTTCGACGCCTATATGCATGGCAGAAAGACCACTCACATCGACTTCATCAAGATCGATGCCGAGGGCTTCGACCCCAAGGTCATTGTCGGCATGGAAGACCTGCTAGCGCGTGGCGGCGTCGACCTGATCCAGTTCGAATATAGCATCCTTTTCGTACGGAGCCGGGCCTATCTGGCCGATCTCTTCGCGCGCGGCGCGCGTCATGGCTACGTCGTCGCGTTGCTGTCCCAGCAGGGCATCGAGCTGTTTCCGGCCTGGCATCCGGACTTGGAGCGTTTCTATGCCTCCCCGATGCTGCTGGTCCGTGACGGTTGGTCGGCGCCGCTGCCGGCTTGGGAGGGCTACTACGAGGCGGACAACACGCGACGCTGAGGCGCGCCCCCCGGTTCATCGATTCCCTGCGCTCGGTGGACGATCGTCGCGCTTCCCTGCGCTCGGTGAACACTCGCCGCCTCCCCGCCTCAGCGCGCTCCCTCGATGGCCTGCGGCGCCGGCACCGCGCGGGCGAGGCGCCGGCTGATGATGTACGTGATGCTGAGCTGCACCAAGAAACCTGTCGCATTAGCGATCGCGGCTCCCCGAATGCCAACAGCGGGAATTAGGACCAGCGCCATGCCTGCATTTGTCGCCGCCCCCATAGCCAGCGGCCCAATGAGCCTGCTGGTGTTGCCGAGCGACATGATTCTGGTCTCGATCACCTGATTTAGCGTCAGCAGCGCGAAGCCGAATGCTATCCAGGTCATCACCTGATCGGCAGTGTCGCGATATGGCTCCGCCAGAAGAAGCTCGGCTAAGGTGGGGGTGAAGAAGAAAAAGAACAGGAGCAGCGAAAGGCCGAAGGCGACCGTGAGAGCCACCCATGCGCGGTACACTTGACTCGCCCGCCAATGGTCACCGTGAGATTCGGCCTCGAAAAGGGCTGGCCGAAAGGCATTGGTGGAAATGGCCGCGACCAGTTGCATGGCGCGACTTGCGATGCCGAATGAGCCCGCATAGAAGCCCACCGCGGCGACACCCATGGTGCCGGCAAGGACATAGCGGTCCGACAGGCTTCCGACCCAGCTCAATATACCGATCACGACGAACGGGAGGCCATAGGATCGAATCAAAGCGATGACATCGCGCCTGCGTTCGGGCGACATGCCGCGGAGCGTGAAACGCCGCTCCTCGGGGGAAAGCGCGACGATGATCGTGGCAACTGCGACTACCGCCAGAAGATTTCCGGCAAGAAACATCTCCACGCTCGATCTGATCGAAAGGAGCAACGCAGTGGCGGCAATTATCGCGATCGCTTCGCCAGCCTGCCAGGCAGACTGAAGGCCCTGCCTTCGCTCTGCAATGGCGCGATTGAGCAGGCCGGTTCGAACGGCATAAATAGGTGGCCATACAAGAAGCAAAAGTGCCAAGAAGACGAGGAAGGTCTGGCCCTGCAAAACTGTCCAGGCGGCATATGCCGATGCCGCCAGCACACCGATCACCAAGGCAGGAAGAATGGCCAGCTTGAGTATCTCGCCGGCAAACGCTGCCGAATCACCTTCCAGGGTGAACTTACTATGATAGCGGAGCTGGGTGTTACCGACTGGCATGACACCGATATTGAACAGGAGCAGCAGCGTCGTACTCAGCATGTTCGCTGTTCCGAATACGTCCGGCGCCGCTAGCTCGGTCAGGATGCGAACCCCAATCAGGCTCGCCGCCGCGACCGCCATCTGACCTAGCCCCGACCATATCAAATGGCGAAAGATCCGAGTGTTTCTGATCTCCCAAAGAGACCTGATACGGCTTGCAACGGCAGCGAGTGAGGCAGTCATTTGCGCTTTCTCTGGCGAGGTGCCGGCATGCGGCGAGGCCTGACCGACATTACCACGCCATCCTTCACGTTTTTGCGGGGCCAGCCTTGTAGAATGGCCCACCCCCTTGCACGGAGCGACGGCCCGCCCTAGTCGCTCATATGATGTATCGCAAGCCAATGCCGCCCCACGTGCAACCCATCGTCAAAAGCACCTCGAGCCCTCAATGCATGGCGCCCGAAAGTAGTGAGCTATTGGCTGCACTTTTTGCCACGCTTCTGAATTCTCTATTGTTCTGGGCCGAAGCATATAATGCCGTCAACATAATCGCCCCGGCTATGATCGGTGCGATTGCGTCTTGGGCCATGTGGAGGCTCGTCCGCCGAGCGCCGGCTAACGTTTGGACGCCCTTGTTTGCGTTGAGAGCTGCCGTGGCTGCGTACCTTTTTATTGGAGCCCTGATTCCGGAAACGGCCGGGGACATCGCTCGGGAATCCATCTTCGCTCTCTACGCCTATTCCCCAGAGGAGGGAGCAAAAACTCACGTCATTTGTATGGCTTTCTACCTCACCTTGCTCCTCTCGGTAAAGGCGGCGAGCCTCGTCCTCCCGGCCATACGCTATCGCGTGACGCATCGAACGTTCGATAGCCATCAGACTTTCATACTGGGACTCGTCTTTGCCGGTATCGGTATGGGCTACCTGACCTTGATAGAAATTCCGACTCGGCTGGCGTGGTACACCGTCTCATTGCCCGGCTCGATAATGATTTTTTTCGCCGCAATCGGTTCTATTGGGGTGTTCCTAGTTACACTTTGGGCGTCGGAGGGAAGCAGGGCCAGGTACATACTCGTACTCGCATTGCTCCTGACTCAGTTGCTATTGAGCGCGATCCTTCTCGAAAAACTGGGCTTCCTGATGGCCGTCCTTCTTGCAGGCCTTGCGATGCTTATTGTGAAGGCAAGTGTCTTTCGCATCGCCCTCTTGGCCCTCACACTTGGTGCGGTCCTGAGCTTAATGGACCCGGCATTCGCCGCCGCCCGTCACGCACACATCCAGATCTATGGTGATCTGACCGGCGGCACTGTCGACGGGAGGCTCGATGGCTTCCGTCAATATTTTCTCGACGACCGATTTAATTCTGTCGACGGTGACGACCGATATACTTTTACTCGCCTAAACTACACATCATCCTCGTCGTTTGTCGTTACACAATATGACCAACATATGCCGGGGCGTACGATCCGAGATGGATTATTCGCGCTCGTCCCTCGTGCGATCTGGCCCGAGAAGCCTCATGTGAGCAGTATCGGATTTGAGCTGTACGAAATGCTCACTGGCCGAGCGACTTCATCACTTGGAATAATTGTTTTCACGGACGCCTATTGGAATTTCGGTTGGCTGGGCGCCATGATATTTGTTCCGGCGGGCTTCTTCCTCTGGTGGGCGTCGTGCATAGCGCGACGCATCGTCGAGGCGAGGGATTGGCTGATGATGCCCTTTGTGCTGATTGTCTTCCGAATCGGGCTTTCAGTGGACAACGTTTTTGTGCTGACATGGCTTACGCCCGCCGTCCTGTCCGTCATATTCTATCATGGCCTGCGGATAGTTAACGAAACGCTACTCAGTCGGCGCTACGCCCGAGGCAAGTCCTGAATCGCCGAGCTTGCCATCGAGCAGATGGCGCAAGATCAATGACTCGCGAACTAGGGGCTTGCACGCGAGGAGGATGGGGCTATAGGCTTCGCAGCAGAAATTGCCGCCTCTCGTGGCGAAAAATTTGAGAATTAGAGTTATGTTTCAATCGCTTGGCGCCCCATTTCGAAGCGGGCTAGTTTTGGGCATCGTGACTCTCGCAGGCTGCTCGACAACGTCGAGCGGCCTTTCCCCGACGGGGAGCGCCGTGGAGATCACGCAGGAACTGCCGCGACCCACGCATGTTCGTCCGCCGGCCCGAGATTTCAGACTTGGACCCTACGACAACATCGTGATCGACGTTCTGGGTGCGGCTGAGCTGCGCCGCGAGGGTCGGATCGACGGATCCGGAAACTTCAACCTGCCGTTGATCGGCTCGGTGCAGGCCGCGGGCCGGACTCCCGCCGAATTGGCCAGTTCTATCGGAGACCTGCTACGCGGCCGCTATATCCGCAATCCGCAAGTTTCGGTGAGCGTTAGGGAAATCGCCAGCCAAGAGTTCTCCATCGATGGCGAAGTGCGTCAGCCCGGCCGCTACGCCGCCGCCGGAGACATCACCCTCCAAGTGGCAATTGCCAGCGCCCGAGGCATCACTGAAGAGGCTCAGATGTCGGAAGTCGTAGTGTTCCGCACTATAGAGGGACGTCAGATGGCGGCTCTGTACAGCCTTCGTGACATCCGGGAAGGGCGGGCAGTTGATCCGGACATTTACACTGGTGATATCATAATCGTCGGAACCAGCCGCTCCAGGCGCCTCTTCCGCGACCTAGCGCAGATTGCACCGATATTTTCGGTGTTCACTCCGCTCGTTTATGGTCTAAATAACAATTAGCAATTTGAGGACCGTGTGAACGACCTGGCAACAAACCTTGCGGACAGCCCACGGGGTCGTGACGCTGGCCACGACGATTTCGTCGAAGGCGTCCGGCCCGACGCCAGGGAAGGTTTGCTAGGCCATGGGGAGCCGACTGAATCGATAATTCGGCACTATTGGCGTGTATTACTAAAGCGCCGCTGGGTGATCCTTGCTGTTGTGATTATCAGCGCTCTGATCGGCCTAACCAGTGCGATGCTGTCCCAGAGGCTATACTCCGCGACAGTGACAGTCGAAATCGCTCGCCAAGCGGACAGGATCATTAACGTCGAGGAGGTCCAGCCGAGGCCCGGCGCTGATCAGGAATTCTACCAGACCCAATATGCCCTGCTTCGCAGCCGTTCGCTCGCGGAGATGGTCGTGCGGGACCTCCGGCTCGCTCACAACATAGCTTTCCTAACTGACTTCACGAACGAAGCCGACAGCGAGATCGCGAATTTTTCGCTACAGCAGCGTGAGGCGATGGCGGTTGCCCGCGTCATGGGAAATGTCCAGATCATCCCGGTGCGCCTGTCGAGCGTCGTCAATGTTAGATTCGTCTCGCCAAACCCACAAATGGCGGCCGATATCGCGAACTCATTGGCGGAGAATTACATCGAGCAGAATTTGGCGCGCCGGTTCGGGGCTTCTGCTTATGCGCGCCAATTCCTCGAAGGACGGCTGAGCCAGATGCGTCAGCGGCTCGAACAATCGGAGCGCCAGGCGGTCAATTATGCTGCACAACAGGAAATCATCAATATTGCACCGAGCTCACGCGATCCCCAAGCGCCGGCGCAAGAGCAATCGCTGGTGGCGGCCAACCTAGCGGCGGTAAACCTCGCGCTGAGCGAAGCTCAGGCGGCGCGCATCGCAGCGGAAGCGCGATTTCGTCAGGCGGCGAATGGGGCTGCACAGGCGGACGCGCTGGCCAATCCGGCGCTCAACACCCTGCGCCAACAGCGCGCGACGGCGAGCGCGGATTATCAAAGCGAACTTAGTATTCGCGGCCCGGACTATCCGACCGTGCTCGTGAAATCGGCTCAGGTTCGCGAGCTAGACCGCCAGATTGCGGCCGAAACGTCACGGGTTCATCGTAGCGTGGAGCAAAATCTCCAAGCCCAGTTTCGCCAGGCCCAGCAAGCGGAGCGTGAGCTTTCTGGCCGGGTAAACGAGCTGAAGGGCGAGGTGATTGGCCTGAGGCGACGCAGCATCCAGTACAATATCTATCAGCGTGAAGTCGATACGAACCGAGCCCTCTATGACGCTCTGCTGCAACGCTACAAGGAAATCGGGATCGCCGGCGTTGGATCAAATAATGTGTCGATCGTAGATCCCGCAATCGTACCCGGGGGACCGTTCCGACCGAACGTCCCGTTAAATCTGCTCGTATCCTTGTTGATCGGCATGGTGCTCGGTGGCGGAGCAGCGCTCGTTCTCGAGCAGCTCGACGAGGCGACCATCGCTCCGGCGGACTTTGAGAACAAACTGGGCCTCGCACTTTTGGGAACGGTTCCGAAGTTCGGAAAGGATGCGGACGTTCGGGAGATGCTCGGCGATTCGAAGGCGATTATATCTGAAGCCTATCGCTCCGTGCTCACCGGGCTCCAATTCTCTACCGCTCATGGGTTGCCCAGATCACTGCTGTTAACTAGCACACAGCCGTCGGAAGGGAAATCGACGTCCGCCTACGCCCTAGCACTCGGGATCGCACGTGTCGGCAGCCGCGTTCTCATCGTCGACGCCGACATGCGCAATCCGTCTCTCCACAAATTGATGGGCCTCTCTAACCAAGGGGGGCTCAGCAACCTTCTAACTGGCGATGGGGAACTGATGAAACTCGCCCGGGAGACAGGAGTTCCCAATCTCTATGCGCTGCCCGCCGGCCCCATCCCTCCCAACCCGGCCGAGTTGCTTGCCGGCACCGGGATGAAGGATCTGCTTATTGCGGCTGGCGAGCAATTCGATCACGTCGTTGTCGACGGTCCCCCCGTCCTTGGCCTCGCCGATGCCCCGTTGCTGGCGCGCTCGGTCGAGGCGACTGTCTTCGTTCTCCAAGCGGGCAGCGTGCGGGCCACCCAAGCGCGACATGCCTTAAACAGGCTGCTCACCGTTCACGCGCCGATCGCCGGGGCGGTACTTACCAAGTTCGATCAACAAAGCGCGGGTTACGGTTACGGTTACGGCTACGACTATAATTACGGATCATAGCAAGACCGCACAGCTTGGTTGGAGCTAGTCTTAAATGTGTGGGATTGCCGGATATCTCGCAAGTTACACGCCGGACATCCTTTGCGGCATGGCGAACTTGATCGCGCATCGCGGCCCGGACGACGAGGGCTTTTTTACCGACACGGATGCGGGAATCGGGATCGCCCATCGGCGCCTTTCGATTATTGACCTCTCACCGGCCGGCCACCAGCCGATGGCGGATGCGTCGGGACGCTATACGATTAGTTATAATGGCGAAATCTACAATTATCCGGAGCTGCGCGAAGAGTTGATCGGACGCGGAGCCGCCTTTCGCGGTCGTTCAGACACCGAGGTCATTCTCGAGCTATATTCGCGCGATGGCCCGGCTTCATTTGAACGCCTGAACGGCATTTTTGCGCTCGCTATTTGGGATGGAAGAGAACGTTCGCTGCTGGTCGCCAGAGACGGAATGGGTGTCAAACCGCTCTATTACTGCGACACACCGTCCGGCTTCATCTTTGCAAGCGAGATGAAGGCGCTTCTCGCGCTGCCCGACCTCGATCGTACACTCGATCGAGTGGCAGCGCTTTCCTATTTGACCTATCTCTGGACCGCCGGCGAACGCACCATGTTGCAGGCCGTCAAGAAGCTCGATCCCGGGACGTGGCTCAGGGTTTCCCGCAAGCGAGGCCGTGAATCAGGCCGCTTCTATTCGCTTCCTCTCCCTCGGCCCCGGTCGGCGTCGGACCACGATCTGATCCTCGGTACCCAGCGGGCGCTGCAAACGGCGGTTGAGCGCCAATTGATTGCAGATGTGGAAGTCGGCGCCTTCCTGTCGGGCGGGCTTGATTCCAGTGCCCTCGTCGCGATGGCGAGGGCAGCAGGGAACAAGCTGCAATGCTTCACCATTGACTATGGCGATGCCGGGGGCGGCGAGATCGTGGCGGACCTACCCTATGCGCAGCAGGCCGCCTCCCATCTCGGGGTCGAGCTGAACGAGATCCGGGTCGATCGCTTTGGCACCGACGAGTTCGAGCGGCTAGTTTATCAACTAGATGAGCCCGAAGCAGATCCTGCCGCGCTCAATACCTTTCACATTGCCGGGCTAGCGAGGCAGAATGGCATCAAAGTGTTGCTGAGCGGCACGGGCGGCGACGACCTTTTCACCGGCTATCGACGCCACCAAGCGGCCGCCCTGGATCCTCTCTGGTCGGGACTGCCGGCGAGCGTTCGACGAACGATACAGCGCACTGCACGACAGCTCTTTGGCAATACCCCCGCTTTACGGCGCGTGACGAAGCTCTTAGAAACGATTCATGCGGACGGGAATGAGCGGGTCGTTCGTCTGTTCGAGTGGCTCCCTGCCGAGGACGTATCGAATCTCCTCGCTGGCTCGTCATCCGGCAGCGTGGCCGCAGTGCGCGCGCCTCTGATTGAGGCGATCGAGCCGCTTTCCAACTTGTCGGCCGTCGAACGCGCCCTGCGCTTGGACCAGAGGTTTTTCCTCCCCGATCACAATCTTAACTATACGGACAAGGCGGGGATGGCCGCGGGGGTGGAGATCCGCGTTCCGTTTCTGGACCCCGATCTCGTCGCCTGGGCGGCGTCGCTGCCGCCGCGCGCGAAGATGCGCCGCGGCCAGACCAAATGGATTCTCCGTAAGGCGATGGAGCCTTATCTTCCCCGTCAAATCATCTATCGCCCGAAATCGGGCTTCGGGCTACCCCTTCGGGCGATGCTGGGAACCAGCCTGCGGCCGATGATGGAGCAGCTGCTCGATAGCCGAGCGGTGGCGAGCCGATCACTCTTCGATCCGGACGGAGTGGAGCGTCTGAAGTCCGCGACGTTGCAAGGATCCATCGATGGAAGCTATACGCTGCTAGCGCTCATGGCCGTCGAGCTGTGGTTGCGCCGGTTCGTAGACCCGATGCCGAAAGTTTCGGCCGCGTAGACCCAGTGTCGAGGCTCCAGCTTTACGGCCTATGACTAAATAACAGCGCATTCGATGGGAAGAATCGTCTCATAGCGCGCCTCGGCCATTCCCGTCTCCCCGAGGTTAGGGTGCTTGCCTTGATGTTCTGCCCAGCCCCCCGTTTTCGAGCAATCGCCGTGTGTGCGCTCGGATCGAGTAGATAGGGATCACCGTGCAAAGCCGGTGTCGCTATTGCACCAGCAGGCGTGCCATCAGGTCGATGTCGGTCTGCGCTATCCAGCCGAGCTTCTTTTCGGCGTAGGAGGGATCGGCGTGCTGATCGGCGATGTCGGTTGGTCGCAACGGTGTCTCGCCCGCATCTACGTGCTGGGTCCAATCGAGGCCGCAAGCGGCAAAGACTCGCTCGACCAGCTCCGCCAGCCGGTGGCTGCGCCCCGTCGCGATGACGAAGTCCTCGGGTACGTCCCCCTGCAGCATCCGCCACATTGCCTCCACATAGTCTGGCGCCCATCCCCAATCCCGAACGACCTCCACACTTCCCAGCGTCAGCCTTTCATTCGAGCCGGCCACGATGCGGCGGGCGGTCGCGACGACTTTGCCGAGGGCAAAGTCCTCCGACCGAAGGGGTGACTCATGCGTAAAGAGGAAGCCCGAACAGGCGAACTGTCCATAAGCCAGTCGCGAGACGACGAGCGCGTGATGACCGGCACATTTGGCGGTGGCATAGGGGCTGCGCGGTCGGAACGGACTCGTCTCGGTCGCCGGCGCCCACTTCGGCGTCTCGCCAAAGCAGTCGCCCGAAGCCGCGAAAAAGATTCGGGCACGAGGCGCATGCCTCCGTGCCGCTTCGAGGAGATGCATGAGACCAATGGCGGACGCCTCAAACGTCTCCACCGGGCTCGCAAAGGAGCGCCACACCGAACTTTGAGCGGCCAGATAATAGATTTCGTCAGGAAGGGTGTCGGCAAGAACCTTGTCGATGCCGCCCCTGCTCACCGGGTCAACCTGTTCGAGTGCGACCGTCTCATCAATCTCGAGCTGCCTCAACCTGTCAGACCCCGCTCGAGGAATTCCGCGCGTCGTACCGACGACGCGATAGCCTTTCGCAAGAAGGGATTGGGCGAGATAGGCGCCGTCCTGTCCGGAAATTCCACAGATAAGAGCCCGCTTCACGTTCAAATCCAATGCGCTAGGATCGGCCGTCGACGATTTGGCGATGTTTTTCCTCTTGCACTAATCGGGTCAATGCAGAAAGAGCAGCGAGAATTCAAACCCGCCACACGACAGGCGAACCTGGGGACGTCAATGACCGACGATCACGGCTCCGTGGAACTTGCAGCGCCCAACAGACAGGCGGGCAATCGCCGCTGGTGGACCGAGAACACGATGAGCTACGACTGGAAGGAGAAGTCGGCGTTCGAGCGATTTTCGCTCGAATGGTATGACGATATCGACCGTCGCTTTCTCCACGCCGCCCGCCTGTTCAACGGCACTCCGAACCCGTTCGTCGAGTTGATGGATCTGGAGCATCTGAAGGGCGCGCGCGTCCTTGAGATCGGCTGCGGAATGGGGTTCCATAGCGAGCTACTCCTTCGCGCCGGCGCAAACGTAACCTCGGTCGACATTTCCCCAACGTCGGTATCCTCCACGCAAAAGCGCCTCGACCTTAAAGGCCTGAAGGGCGACGTGCGCCAGATGGACGCAGAGCATCTCGACCTGCCGGACGCCGAGTTCGACTTGGTCTGGTCTTGGGGGGTGATCCATCACAGCGCTCGCACGGGGCGCGTACTTAGGGAGATCAATCGGGTTATGAAGCCGGACGGCGAAGTGCGCCTGATGGTCTACAATCTCGAAGGCATGCAAGCCTATGTGACGATGATGCGACGCTACATGTTCGGCTTCTGGCGCGGACGATCGCTCGACGATCAGCTCTGGCGAGATTCCGACGGCTTCACCGCGCGTTATTATACACGCGACAGCTGGCGCGACCTGCTCTCGATTTTCTTCGACAACATCGAGATCGCATTCTATGGTCAAGACGCTGATGCGGTCCCCTTACCGCGCCGACTGCGTCGCCCTTTCCTCAAGATCATACCTGTGCGGACGCAGGAGCGCTTGGCCCGGGCCCGCGGATTGATGTTGTTCTCGATCGGCAGGAAGCTTCCCTAATAGGCCCTGCCCACCGTCATTAGCGGGAATAGGGCGCCTTGCAGGCGGTCGCGGAAATTGGCGTAATCGAAATAGCTGAGCCCAGCGGGGATTTCGCGTGGCTTGTCAAGACCACGATAGATCGCCTGCTCGAGCTCGGCCGAATTGAAGGGATCGACCATCTGGCCGATCTCACCCTCACGCACGGCTTCGCGCCCGCCGTCGATCGTGCTCGCGACGACGGGAATCCCGCATGCCATCGCCTCGAGGAAGACAAAGCCGAAGCCTTCGAACTTGCTCGGCATGACGTAGAGATCGGCGAGCCGATAGTGGTCCGCCTGTTCGCTCTCCTCGATCATTCCGGCGAAGACCACGATGTCGCGGACGCCCTTCAAGTCCGCCAGCTCGTCGAGGCGCTGGCGGTCGCCGCCGTCGCCGCAAATCAGATAGGCTATGTTAGGGACGTTTCTCCGGATGTTGGGGAGCAGCTCAATGATACGGTCGAAACCCTTCGCCTGCTCGGTCGGATCCAGGCGCCCGAACGTCATCAGCACCTTCTTACCCTCGATCCTATAGCGCTTTTCGAGCGCGGGATTCTTGGGAGCGACGCCAAACTGTGCGCGGTGGATCGCGTTGCGTACGATCGAACAGCGCGCAGGATCCACCGGCCACACCTTGCGGAAACGATCGAGCGTCAGTTGGCTAAGCGCCACATAATGGTCGGCACGACCGGCCAACGGGTCCACCATCCGGCGGCCGGTGCGAGACCAGCCTTCGAGGCCGTACAGGCAAAGTGCCCAAGGCGCACCCATCATTTTCGACAACAGCCAAGCGACTGGAACCAGATTGATATGACCACAATAGATTAGATCGAACTTTGCACGTAGACCCTGGCGGAGCGCGGTGTGAAAGAATGCGCCGGGTCCGCGGGCTGCGTCTCGCTTGAACTGTACCTTGGCTGGAACACCGGACACGGTCTGAAAGATCTTCCGAGGGACAACCACGACTTCGGCAATCGTCGCATCATCACAAAGTGAAGATACGACATCCCGGTTGTAGGCTGCGACACCCCCATATCCGCCATAGGCGTCCGTCACAAGGGCTAAGACTCGCTTACCACCCTCTTGCGGGCAGCGCCCGATTCTATTCGTCGATATTCCCATATTACAGCAAGCTGCCTTCTAGCGCAGGTCTTTCATTAGCCAGATACCATGCGCTCGTGCGTCGCAGCCCTTCCAAAAGCGAGATTTTTGGCGCGTATCCGAGCGCGGCCATCTTATCTATGCTGGGGCACCGCACACGGGTTCCCCCCTCGGCCGCGGCGCTGGGAATAATGACAAAATCCCGACCGAAAATCTTGCCAAGAAGCCGGACCGTCTCAGCGATCGTCACAATTTCGGGATTGCCGATATGGTAAATGTTCCGATGCTCGCCCTGCCTCTGCATGAGCAAGAGACCGTCCACCAGATCGTCGACGTAGCAAAAGGCGCGCGTCTCCAGGCCATCGCCCTGAATCGGAAAAGGGATGTCGCTAGTGGTAGGGGCCCGGACCGCGTCGATCGCTCGCATGATGAATTGTGGCAGGACATGCTTCCATCCCATGTCGGGGCCATAGACATTGTGAGGGCGGAATATCTGGACCTTGCGGAAGGCCTCGCGGTGATAGTTGAACGCCACCAGCTCGGTGATGATCTTAGAGCCGCCGTAGGAGTAACGTGGGTTGAGCGAGTCCGGCAGCATCAGAGGAACCATCTCGTCCGTGGGGACGACCGGTGGCGTCTGATAAACCTCCGCTGATGAAGCCATGACCACATCCGGCACGCCGCAGCGGGCGGCAGCTTCGATGGCCGTGATCGCGCCCCGGATGCCGACATCTAGGACCAGGTCGGGGTGGTTGTAGAAATTCTCCGTGCCGTTCACGGCGGCGAGATGGAAGATGACCTCAGCTCCCTTAGCGGCAGAGACCATCGAATCGATGTCGCGTACATCGATTTGCTGCCAATCGATTTCAGCGATCACGTCGGCCAGTCGGGCCACCCGCCCTCGAGCGAGATTGTCGACAACGGTCACGCTCCAGCCATCCTGCAGCAACCGGCGCGCCAGATAGGCCCCGATGAATCCACCACCGCCAGTTACGACAACTTTCTTCATTGCGGCGCCCTCCTCAGGCCGCCAACCGCGAAATAGGAAGGTGCCCGTTCGTCGGGCTCGCTATCGCTATAATGATTCCAGAAATCGTAGACGAACCCCTGGGGGCCCAAATGGCGGGTCATCGCCGAAAATCCCATGGTTGCAAACAGCGGATGGTTGTTGGTGATGACCGCGGCGCTTGCGCCAGATAATGCCACTATCGCATTTTCGCATACCTGCCCAATGTCGAGAGCATCCAGATCTTGCCGGCTGACGACCGGGTCGAACAGGCGGAGCGGTGCTTCGGGGCGCCGCGCCTTGAGCGCCCGCAATACGTGGAGCGCCATCGAGCCGCGCAGATCGTCAGTCTCGGGCAACCCTTTGAAGGCGAGTCCGAGAACGGCAATGACTGCGTCGGCGGGAAGCCCGCGACGATCCATTTCGTCGCAGATGAAATCCGTGCATTCACTTGGTTGGCGCTCGTTGACGGCGCGGGCGGCCGCGGTGATCTCCAGATCGATCCCGTGCTCGAGAGCGCTCTGCCGGAGAATATGAGGATCCTTCTCCAAACACGGCCCGCCGACGAGGCCGGGAAACGCGATGTTGGTGCGTGAATACCCCATCTTTCCAGTTGAGATTACCTCGCGCGCGCTAGTGCCGACCGCGTCGCAGAGGCGCGCAATCTCGTTGGCGAAGGCGAATTGAAGGTCCCTATACGTGTTGTCGGCGAGCTTGATCATCTCGGCCGTTTCCAGCGAGGATACTGGGAGCACCTGCGCCGTCAGGCGAGAGAAGAGTCGCGACGCGCGTTCACGCGTTGCTTGATCGTCAGCACCGATGATCTGCGGAAGATGCCGAAGCTCCTCCATCGCCTGGCCTTCGATCGTGCGCTCGGGACACATGGCTATCTGGAACCGTTTTCCGGATGCAGCGAGAATTGGTGCCACAACGTTACGGCTCGTGCCGATCTTTACCGTCGAACGTAGCGCCACTAAGGCTCCGTCCGGCATCGAGCGGGCGACCTGGTGGGCGGCGCTAGTGATCATGTCGAGCCGTGTGGTGCCATCCGCCCCGAGCGGTGTCCCGACTGTGATTATATAGATACCGCAGCAGTCAGTCGGTTCGAAGTCCTCGCGAACTTCGAGGCGACCGTCCTCGATCACTCCGCGCATGATTTCTTCGAGGCCACTCTCACGGAAGTGAGGCTTACCGCTACGAATCAAGCGCGCCACCTGCGAACGCTTTTCTAGTCCCAGCACCTTGAGGCCCACGTCAGCGAATGCAGTGGCAAGCGTCAAGCCGACATATCCCAAGCCGACCACGCCGACCTCGTGCGTTACCCCAGTCATCCAATTTCCTTCAATGAATCCGCGGACTCGCGTTCCCTAAGCTAGCCGCGCCGGCTATGGCCCATGGAAGCATGCAGTGTGGAGCCCTTCGAATGAGACGATGCCGTCCAATAACCGCAGGAAACACAGAAATCTACGGGTGATATGGCCGCGACGTCACTGCGCCGGTCAATACCAATCAACGCGACCCCCGACCAGTCGCGATGATAGCGATCGTGCGCATTGCAATAAGGATGTCGAGCCAAGGCGAGAAGTTCTTGATGTAATAAAAGTCATATTGAAGCTTACCAAACACATCTTCGACCTCGGAGACATGGCCCTGGTTTACCTGCGCCCACCCAGTGATGCCCGGCTTCACAATGTGACGGTAACGATAGAAAGGGAGCTCGGATTCGTACCATTCGGACAGAACCTCGGCCTCGGGGCGGGGTCCGATCCAGCTCATCTGCCCCATGATGATGTTGAAGACTTGCGGTAATTCGTCGATTCGCGATCGGCGCAGGAAGCGACCAAGTCTAGTGATGCGCAAGTCATTTTCCTGGGTCATTGCGTGTCGCAGCGCATTTCCATCTGGGGACCGGATGGACGAATCGTGCTTCATCGTCCGGAACTTAATGACCTGAAACGACGCGCCGCCTGCGCCTACGCGACGCTGCCGGAACAGCGCCGGTCCAGGCGAATCCATCCGAATCAACAAGCCTATCATCAGCAAAGCAGGCGTGAGCAGGATCGCTGCAGGGAGCGCGCAAGCGAGGTCCACCGCGCGCTTGAGTTTGACGTACATCAACGCCGGAATGAGAGAGCCGAAATTATTCTCGGATAGATGGTCGATCTGTACCCGGCCAGTCAGTGACTCACGCAATTGTTTTACGTGATAGACGGTGACCCCCGACAATGCAGCGTCGGCCAGAAAGCGCTCCCATTCGTCGGGAAGGTGCGACTGGAAGTCCGCTACGATTGCTTCGACCGACTTCCTCTTCACGAGTCGTGGCTTGGTGAGCGGCACCCATTCCACTGTCGTGATCTTCTGCAGTAATTCGACTTCGCCGAACGGCACGACACCGATCCGCAGAGATTGCGCTCTCTGCGATAGGAAGAAGATCAGGAGGTGCCACGCTAAACAGACTGCGAAACCCGTGAGGAACAGGAAGCGGCTATAGTCAATCCGAAAGGCCCAAAATACGAACAGCACGAGGCCGTAACTGATCGAGAATGCGGGCAAGATGTATGAGCCCGCCTTGATGCCGGGAAAGATTGTGAGGCTTCGGAACATGTAGAAACCGAGCGCTAGCGCGGTAAGGTTGCCGATCGCTGACATCCATATCGGCGACGTTGCGGGATCGGGAGAAAGGCCTGCTCTGAGCATAAGCGGCAGGGCTACGGCCAACAAAATTCCGCCCAATAACTGGACGCGACGGCGCTGTAGGATACTCCGCCCATGCACGTGGGTCTGGCTTGAACCTTGGAGCATGCTTCCCGGCAAATCCCTTGTTATGGCCGCTACCTACGGGTCGTCGAATTGTGGCACCCATTACCTAGCATTCTTATGCTCCAGCGCTGACTTTAGAGACTCCAGCGATCAACGTTCGGGCCAAGGACCATGGTGCGCCAGATGCCCTTTAGATCGGCGACGCAACCTCCTTTGTTCACTAAGCGACCGACATCTTGAGCGTCCATAGCCCCATATTCGGCATGCGGAACCGCGACGAGTACTAGGTCATAGGGTCGCGCCAGCGCATCTGAGTCGAGTGCGATGCCATACCGCTCCCGGGCCTCGGCGGGATCGGCACGAGGATCGTGGACGGTCACTTCATGCCCGAGTTGTCCGAGCCGGTCGATCACATCGACAACGCGGCTGTTACGCAGGTCGGGTACGTTCTCCTTAAACGTAAGACCGAGCACCAGCGCGCTGCCGGAACATCCCCGGTGGGCGTGAAGAGACTCCGCGATCCAGCCTCCCATGCCGTCATTTGTGGAGCGCCCAGCGAGGATTACCTTCGGATCATGGCCAAGTTCCTGAGCAAGGTGACTCAGGTAATATGGGTCCACACCGATGCAGTGGCCGCCGACTAAGCCCGGCTTGAAGCTCAAAAAATTCCATTTTGTACCGGCCGCCTCGAGCACGTCCCAGACCGAGATGCCGAGTTTCCCGAAGATTTGAGTAATCTCATTGATAAAGGCGATGTTGATATCACGTTGTGCATTCTCGATCACCTTAGCGGCCTCGGCCGCCTTGATCGACGCTGCGCGAAACACACCACCGCTGGTGATAGCACCATACATCGCGGCCAGGCGATTGATAGTGGCCTCGTCTTGGCCGGCGACAACCTTTACAATGCGATCAATAGTATGTTGGCGATCGCCGGGATTGATGCGCTCCGGCGAGTAACCCAGAAAGAAGTCCCGGCCGCAGATCAGACCAGATTGTTCCGTGAGGATGGGCCCGCAGACCTCCTCCGTAAGTCCGGGGTAGACTGTGCTTTCGTAGACGACCACTGGGCGCGCCTGTGGGTCAAGTAACCGGCCAACGGTCTTGGATGCCGCGATAATTGGACCCAAGTCGGGCCGGTTGCGACTGTCCACCGGTGTTGGAACGGTTATAATATAAATGCTTGCGCTACGACACTCCTCGGGGTCAGTGGTCACTAACAAGGTGCTCTGAGCGAGCGTTGAAGCATCGACTTCGTTGGTCCGGTCTTGGTGACACCGCAGTTCGGATATCCGATCCGCATCGATGTCCAGGCCGGCGACGTCGAATTTCCTAGCCAAGGCAACCGCGAGCGGGAGCCCGACGTAGCCGAGCCCTAATACGACGATGCTTTCAATTTTGCCCCGTATCAGACGCGGCTTTACGTCCTCAATCATTAATTTATCTCCGTCAACGCCGCGCGGCCTTCAATAGTTGCGATGGAATTGTCTCGAGCGTTGGCCCAATCACTAGGCATACTGTCGGCTTACTGCGGCAAATGGAGTGTCCCACAATCAGCACCTAGTCGGCGTGTTCCGCCGTGCTCAATCTCTTGACCGACGATTCACATCCTCGCTAAGGACAAGGCAGCAGATGGTCACGATGGGGTAGTCTCCACCTGGCCTCCGTTGCCTTTACCCACCGCACTTCCTAATTGTGAAGCTTGGAGCAGTGGGGGCAGACGGCTGCTCAAATTCATGGCATCGTGCTGACGCAAGGCAATCTATGGCCAGCAATCAGCGCGATCATCTAGACGACTTTTGATAAGCTGGGTTCCGTACCGCCGACAGGGTGACACATAACCCTTTAAATCATGCCTTACCCGCTTCCGGTCGCGATCATGATATCCAGACAAACACATCATCTTAAGCATATTCGTCTTTCATTAAAATTTCCGTGCGAGCGGGCATGAATCCGATGTCGAGGGCTATTCTCAATGTCCAGCTTCATCACCCTCGGCACCGCCCCACAGCTCACCGTACGCAGACGGACAGCAGGCCGCAGGCTGACCGCATGAAACATGCAGATTGGGCCTGTCAAGATTGGAATCGCTAGATTCTTCGCCGACGATAGCGTGCAATTGCTTCGGACACGATGTACGCGAGATCAGCCCAAGCCTCGTTCCTGAGCCACCCGACAGAGATGACCGGAATGATCGTGACCAAGTTAGCGCACTTGGCCCATTGTGTGCGTCGGCGCAAGTTCCCGACAGCACTCACCCGTCCGCCCCTCTCAATATCCGGGCCGCACCGGCTCTCCGCCGCGCGCGAGGGCCTCTCGGAGCGCGGACAAGACGTTGTCGGCGTGCACAAACCGGTTGGCGCCCTGTTCAACGGTGATCACCGGCTCGTATTCTCGCATAGCGTCAGGCAGGGAATGCCGAGATAGGCGGTTTCCTCCTGGATGTCGCCGCTGTCGATGATCGCCGCCGCAGCGTCCAGCACGAGGCTCATGAAACGGATATAAGGGAGCGGATCGATTAGCCTCACTCCCTGCCTCGATCAGGCGCTCATACAGCCCGAACTCGCCCAGCATTGCGGCGACGCGGGGATGGACGTGAAGACGATCGGCAGCCTGCCCTGCGTAGCCACCAAGGCCGCGACGAGTGGGCTAAGCGGCCCAACACGGTCGACATTGCTTGGCCGGCGTAGAGCGATGACGGCATAGGGTTGGCCGGCGAGCCCCAGTCCCGGCAATACCTTCCGCCTCGATCCGCGACCGCACTATTTCGAAGCTGCCGAGCATGATGTTGGCGGCGCCGGTTCACGCGCTGCATTTGCTTGTAGAGCTCAAGTAAGGTCGGCGTAGGTAAGTCTAATCGAAGGGGCCTATATACGTGAGTGACCTTTAATAAGGCTGGCCCGACATGCTGATCTTCGTTACGCCAACAACAGCGATCCTCACATAGCCTAGTGCTCGTCGGGGAACCCCGGCGATGTTCACGGTGAAATTGCGCCGCGATCCACTCTCTATTGAGCCGGTGAGCCGGGGGAATCGATGCTCAGTCCTGTGAGGCTGGCCAGTTGGGTTGTGCCCTCGCTGTCGGCTGATCCGTAAGTGATGTCCGCCCTTAGGTTGGATATGCTCGCCGCTAGAAGATTGCCCACCTGAAGGCGGATGCGAGACCCGTCTACTTCAGATTCACAGCACGCACGCGCAAATCCTGGACACAGCGTAGGGATGTTCGTCCATCCCAATATTCGGGCCGCACGGGCGCAACCGTACCCACCAGAGCACGCTCAAGCTCGCCCACGAGCGTGTCCGCGCGCACGAGTCGGTTCGTGCCCTGCTCAACCGTGATTGGCCGCTCGGTGTTCTCACGTAGGGTCAGGCAGGGGATGCCGAGATAGGTGGTCTCTTCCTGGATACCGCCGCTGTCGGTGATCGCCACCGCGGCACCACGCACAAGACACATGAAGCGGATATAGGGGAGCGGTTCGATCAGCCTGACTCCCGCGTCGACAAGCCGATCGCGCAGGCCGAATTCGTCGAGCCTCCCGGCGGTGCGGGGATGGACGGGAAAAACGATCGGCAGCTTCATCTGCACCGCGACCAATGCGTCGACGAGACCAGTCAGCGGACCAGAGCGGTCGACATTGCTCGGCCGGTGCAGGGTGACAATGGCAAAAGGTTGGCCGCCGAGTCCCAGCCCTTCCGGAACGCCTTCCGCCTCGATCCGCGACCGCACCATCTCGAAGCTGTCGAGCATGATATTGCCGACCCGGGTGATGCGCGCAGGCGGAATTCCCTCGGCGATGAGGTTGGCGTCGGCATCCGGAGAGGGCGTCCAGAGCACGTCCGCGACGACATCGGTCGCGAGCCGGTTGATCTCCTCGGGCATATCGCGGTCGCGGCTACGCAGCCCCGCTTCGAGATGGACGACAGGGATGCGTAGCTTGGCGCCGACCAAGGCGGCCGCCAGCGTCGAATTGACGTCGCCGACGACGACGATCCAGTCGGGCCGCTCGGCTTCGGCTATCTTCTCATAGGCGATCATCACCCGCCCGGTCTGCTCGGCATGGCTGCCGCCGCCCACGCCGAGATGATGGTCGGGCTCGGGCAGGCCGAGATCGGCGAGCACGTCGCCCGACATGTTCGCATCGTAATGCTGGCCGGTATGGACCAGCACCGGCGTGAAATCCTCCGCCGCCCTCAGCGCGTGCCAGAGCGGCGCGACCTTCATGAAATTGGGGCGGGCGGCAGCGATCAAATGGACCCGCATATTCATCAACCGCCTTGACCGCTCCCTTCGAAACTCCCTAGCCCGTGTCTACCCCGGCTGTCGAGCGAGCGAGCATGAATTCGAGGCGATTAGAGCACCGCTATGAAGAGCGCGTCTGGGGGCGCGACGCGCTTCCCAACTGGGCAGAGACTCAACCCTCCACCGGAGCGCCGATCGGCGAGATTTGGTTCGTGGAGGATGAAGACTGCCCGGCCGAGCTGCTCGTCAAATATCTATTCACCTCGGAAAGGCTCTCGATCCAGGTCCATCCTGACGACAAGGGCGCGAGAGCGATCGGATTTCCGCGCGGCAAGGACGAGGCCTGGCTGGTGCTAGATGCCGAGCCGGATGCCGTGATCGGCATTGGGTTGAAAGAAGTGGCTTCGAAGGAAACGCTTCGCGCGGCAGCGCTCGACGGCAGCATCGAAGAGTTGATCGACTGGCGCCCGGTCCGCGCCGGCGACTTCTTCTATTCGCCGTCCGGCACTGTCCACGCGATCGGGCCGGGCCTGTCGCTGGTCGAGATCCAGCAGAATCTCGATGTCACCTACCGGCTTTACGATTATGGCCGCCCGCGCGAGCTGCATCTCGACGCCGGCATCGCCGCCGCCGATCCGGTGCCATGGCAGCGGTCCTTCGTGCCCCGGGAGACCGGACCCGGCCGCGAGATTCTGCACGCAGGCGGCAACTTCGTCGTCGAGCGCTGGACTTTTTCGGGCGAGGCGGAGGTTGAGTCGGCCGACGGCCAACTGGTGTTGGTTCCGCTCAGCGCCGAGGGTGAGCTGGATTGCCAGTCACTGGAGCCCGGCTCGGTCTGGCGGGTCGACGGGATGGCAAATCTAGCCAGCGCGGCGCCGCTGGACCTGCTGGCCGCCTATCCGGGTGCTGACGTGCGCGAAACGCTGCTTCAGCGATAGCGAGCGCGCTTCTCGTTGAGCGCGTCGACGATCTCCTTCACGCGCTGGCTCTCGCCGCGCGGGAGGATCAGCACGACCTCGTCGGTCGCGACCACGATGAGGTCGCTGACGCCCACTGCGGCGACCAGGGGACCGTCGCTGCGCAGCAGGCAATTGTCGCTGTCGATCGCCAGCACCTCGCCGACCGTCACATTGCCCGCAACGTCGCACGGCACGATATCGTAGAGCGCGTCCCAGCTGCCGACGTCGGACCAGCCCATCGCGACGGGTACGACCGCGATCTTCTCCGCCGGCTCCATCACCGCATAGTCGATCGATTGCGCCCGCGCGGCGGCGAACGCTTCGGCGCGAGGATAAACCCGATCGCACTCGCGACGTGCGCCTTCGCAGGAGGTCCTCGCCGACTCCAGGATATCGGGGGCGTGGCGCGCCAGCTCTTCAGATAGCGGCCGGCGCGGAACAGGAAGATGCCGCCGTTCCAGTCGTAGCCGCCGTCGGCCAGATAGGCTTCGGCGGTCGCCCGGTCGGGCTTCTCGACGAAGCGTTCGGCGGCGAAGGCGCCCGGCGCTATCTCGTCGCCGCGCCTGATATAGCCGTAACCGGTCTCGGCGCGGTCCGGACGGATGCCGAAGGTGACGAGCCAGCCCTCGGCGGCGAGTGGCGCGGCGGTCGCAATGGCTTCGGCGAACGCAGCTTGGTCGGCGATCAAATGGTCGCTCGGCAGCACCAGCAGCAGCGCCCCGGCCTCCGCCTCGAGCGCGGCGAGCGCGATCGCCGGCGCCGTGTTCCTGCCGACCGGCTCCAGAATCAGCGCGGAGGGCGCCGCGGAAACTGCCGCCAGTTGCGCCTCGACTTCGTCGGCATGGTCGGCATTTGCGACCGCGATCGGCGCGCCGAACCTCTCGCGATCGGCGACGCGCCGCGCGGTCGCCTGCAGCATCGTCTCGGTGCCGACGATCGGCTGGAGCTGCTTGGGGCGCGCCGCACGTGAAACCGGCCACAGCCGCGTTCCCGACCCGCCCGAGAGGATCACTGGCGTGATCTTGCTCATCCGCGAACGGCCGCGTTCATCTGGACCCGCATCGTCATAACCGCTGTTGATCACCCTCGCTCGAAAAGCTCGTAGCCGGAGGCTTTCCGGCTGTCGAGCGAGCGGCTAGAGCCGGCCAACCATGACGACGCGCACCGAGACCGCCCCCGGCGACAAGAGAGTGGAGAGCCGCGAGGATCTGCTCGCGGTCTTCGACAACGGCGAGAAGCCCAAGGCGGACTGGCGGATCGGCACCGAGCACGAGAAGTTCGTCTTCCGCTGCCGCGACCACGGCGCGCCCTCTTATGACGAGCCCGGCGGAATTCGCGACCTGCTCGAAGCGCTCACCGACTATGGCTGGGCGCCCGTGATCGAGGGCGGCAAGACGATCGCGCTGACCGGGCCGGACGGCGCGATCAGCCTTGAGCCGGCCGGCCAGCTCGAGCTCTCCGGCGCGCCGCGCGAGCATCTCCACCAGACCTGCGCCGAGGCCGGGACGCACCTCACCCAGTGCAAGGCGGTCGGCGAGAAGCTTGGCCTCTGCTTCCTCGGCCTCGGCATGTGGCCGGACAAGACGCGCTCGGTTCTCCCGGTCATGCCCAAGGGCCGTTACCGGATCATGCTCGATTACATGCCGAAAGTCGGCGGCCTCGGCCTCGACATGATGCTGCGCACCTGTACCATCCAGACCAATCTCGACTATTCCTCGGAAGCCGACATGGCGCGCAAGTTCCAGGTCGGCCTGGCCCTCCAGCCGCTCGCCACCGCGCTCTTCGCCAATTCCCCCTTCACCGAAGGCCGGCCGAACCGCTTCCTCTCCTTCCGCAGCCACATCTGGTCCGACACCGATCCGGACCGTACCGGCATGCTCCCCTTCGTTTTCGAGGAGGGCTTCGGCTACGAGCGCTATCTCGATTACGCGCTCGACGTGCCGATGTATTTCGTCTTCCGCGACGGCAAATATGTCGACGTCGCCGGCCAGTCCTTCCGCGATTTCCTTGCCGGCCGTCTCCCGGGCCTGCCGGGCGAGATGCCGCTGGTGTCCGACTTCACCGATCACCTCTCCACCATCTTTCCCGAGGTCCGGCTCAAGAGCTTCCTCGAGATGCGCGGCGCCGACGGCGGCCCGTGGAGCCGGATTTGCGCGCTCCCCGCGTTCTGGGTCGGGCTGCTTTACGACGATGCCGCGCTCGCGGCGGCGTGGGATGAAGTGAAGCACTGGTCGATCGAGGAGCGCCAGCTGCTGCGCGATTCGGTCCCCAAGCTGGGGCTTCAGGCGACCACGCCGGTGGGCGAGACCCTGCTCGAGCTCGGCCAGCGCGTGCTTGCCATCGCCGATGCTGGCCTGAGGGCGCGCGGGTGGCTCAACTCGTCGGGCGACAACGAAACGGGGTTCCTCGATCCTCTGCGCGAGATCCTCGCCTCGGGGCGCACGCCCGCCGAGCGATTGCTCGAACGCTACCATGGCGAATGGGGCGGAGACGTCAGCCGGATCTACGAGGAAGAAACGTTTTAGAGCTGTGTCCTGAGCGTCCACAGCTCCGGAAAGGCGCGCTTGGTCAGGGTCGACTGGAGATATTTGACCCCCGCGGTTCCGCCGGTGCCGCGCTTGAAGCCGATCACCCGCTCGACCGTGATGACATGCTTGTGCCGCCAGGTGGCGAAGGCGTCGTCGATGTCGACGAGCTTTTCGGCGAGCTGGTAGAAGCGCCACCATCGCCCGGTATCGCGATAGACCTCGGCCCAGGCCGCCTCGACCTCCGGACGGGGTTCGTACGGCCGGCTCCAGTCCCGCTCCAGCGCCTCGGCGGGCAGATCGAACCCTCCCCGCGCCAGCGCCGCATTGGCCTCGTCCCACAGGCTCGGCCCCGCGAGCGCGTCGGCGAGCGCCACGCGCGCCGCCGAGCCCTCCGGATGCCGGTCGAGATGCGTGCCTTCCTTCAACCCCAGAAGAAATTCGACCTCGCGGAACTGCGCGGACTGGAAGCCGCTCGACGAGCCGAGCACGCCGCGGAAGGTGAGATAATCGGTCGGCGTGAGCGTCGCGAGCACGTCCCAGGAGAGCGTCATCACCGCCTGGATGCGCGACACCCGCGACAGGTTCTTATGAACCTCGATCAGCTGGTCGGCGCGGATCAGCTCGCGAGCGAGCCTGAGCTCGTGAATGGTCTGCTTGAGCCAAAGTTCCTTGGTCTGGTGGATGATGATGAAGAGCAATTCGTCATGATGATCCGAGACCGGGTGCTGCGCGCCGAGCAAGGGCCCGAGCGCGAGATAGTCGCCATAGGTCATGTCTTCGGGCTTAACCATGAAAGCGATCTACCATGCGGACCCAATGGCGCAAACGAGCGTTTCGCCAGCAGAACGAGCCCGTTTCTCCGGGGAGGGCGAGATGAATCGCGGCATTCCGACACTCCTTGCCTTGGCCCTGCTCGTCGCCTGCAGCAGCGGCGGCGGAGGTAGCGGCAACCCGCCGCCTCCGGCCGGAAACGCGCCGCCCGCCTTCACCTCCGCGGCGAACGTCAACGTCGCGGAAAACAGTACCGGGACGATCTATACCGCGACCGCGACCGACCCGGACGGCAATCCGCTCACCTTCAGCCTCGCCGGCGGAGCCGATCAGGCCCGCTTCGCGATCACCGCCGGCGGCGCGCTCTCCTTCACCGCGCCGCCGGACTTCGAATTCCCGACCGACGCCGACGGCAACAATGCCTATCAGGTCACGCTCCAGGTCAGCGACGGCACGACAAGCGTGACGCTCGCGCTTACCGTCAACGTCACCAATGTCGGCCCGGACGGCTTCCGGGTGACGCGGGTCGCCACCGGCTTCAGCCAGCCGCTCTACCTCGCGCCTGTTCCCGACGGCTCGGGCCGGGTGTTCGTGGTCGAGCGGATCGGCCGCATCCGAATCCTCAATCCGAACACGGGAACGATCGCGGCGACACCCTTCCTCGACATCCAGGGCGAGACCACGACCGACGGCGAGCGCGGCCTGCTCGGCTTCACCACCGCACCCGATTTCGCCGCGACGGGCAATTTCTACGTCTTCCTGACCAATTTGCAGGGCAATATCGAGGTCCGCCGCTACCGCACCGCGGCCGCCAATCGCGACCTCGGCAATCCCGCGACCGCCGACGTTATCATTTCCATCCTTCATCCGGGCTTTGCCAACCACAATGGCGGGTGGCTCGATTTCGGGCCGGACGGCTTCCTCTATCTCGGCACCGGCGACGGCGGTGGCGCTGGCGATCCCAATGGCAACGGCCAGAACCGCAACTCCCTGCTCGGCAAGATCCTGCGGATCAACGTCGCGCTGGACGCCTTCCCCGCCGATCCGCTGCGCGATTATGCGATCCCCACGAGCAACCCGTTCGCCGGGGGCGGCGGGGCGCCGGAAATCTGGGCCTACGGCCTCAGGAACCCGTTCCGGGCGAGCTTCGATCCGCTCACCCAGAATCTGTGGATCGGCGATGTCGGCCAGGGCGCGCGCGAGGAGATCGATTTGATGACGCCGGCCAATGGCGGCGCCAATTTCGGCTGGAACATCCTCGAAGGCACCGCCAATTTCGCTGGCGCACCGCAGCCCGGACTGACTCCGCCGGTCGCCGAATATTCCCACGGCAGCGGCCCGCGCGAGGGCCGGTCGGTGACGGGCGGCGTGGTCTATCGCGGCCCGGTCGAGGCGCTGCGTGGCCAATATCTCTTCGCGGACTTCATCACCGGCAATCTCTGGTCCTTCCCGATCGCGCGCATCGCGCTCGGGGCGACCCTGCCGAGCGACCAGTTCACCCTGCGCAACGCGAGCTTCGCCTCCAATGCGGGAACGATCGACACGATCGCGGCGTTCGGCGTCGATCAGGCAGGCAACGTCTATATCGTCGATTTGGGCGGCGAGATTTTCCGCATCGAGCCGAGCTAGTCCCATGCAGGGTTTGGCGAGGCCGCGCGTTACAATTCTGACGAAGGGAGGAACGACAGGCGCATGAAGGCTCTCGCGGCATTGGCCGCTCTTTCCCTGATCGGCGGCCAGGCCGCGGCGAGGGCGGCCGCGCCGCTCTAGATCGCCCCTGC
>NZ_JBQTJC010000263.1:0-5481 GCF_052387495.1 Sphingosinicella sp.
ATAGTCGATCGTCGGTTCGAAGCTGGCGGGCGTCACGCCGGTGATGTCGTTCTGAATCTCGTCCAAAGTGTAGCCGACCGCGAGCTTGGCCGCGACCTTGGCGATCGGAAACCCGGTCGCCTTCGAAGCCAAGGCCGAGCTGCGGCTGACGCGCGGGTTCATCTCGATGACGACGAGCCGTCCGTCCTTCGGATTCACCGCGAACTGAACGTTGGAACCGCCTGTTTCCACGCCGATTTCGCGCAGGCACGCAATGCTCGCATTGCGCATGATCTGATATTCCTTGTCGGTCAGCGTCGGTGCCGGCGCGACCGTGATCGAATCGCCGGTGTGGATGCCCATCGGATCGACATTCTCGATCGAGCAGATGATGATCGCATTGTCCGCGCGGTCGCGGACCACCTCCATCTCATATTCCTTCCAGCCGAGCACCGATTCCTCGATCAGCACCTCGCTGGTCGGCGAGGCTTCCAGCCCGCCGTTCACGATCGCCGCGAAATCCTCGCGATTATAGGCGATGCCGCCGCCGGTGCCGCCGAGCGTGAAGCTCGGGCGGATGATCGCCGGCAGGCCCACCGTCTCCAATGCCGCCATGGCGTCGTCGAGGCTGTGCGCGATCGCCGAGCGCGGGCTTTCGAGCCCGATCCGGTCCATCGCCTCGCGGAACTTGAGCCGGTCCTCCGCCTTCTCGATCGCCTCAGCGTCGGCGCCGATCATTTTCACGCCATATTTGTCGAGCGTGCCGTCCTTGAACAGCGCCAGCGCGGTGTTGAGCGCGGTCTGCCCGCCCATGGTCGGGAGCACCGCGTCCGGCCGCTCTTTCTCGATGATCTTGGCGACATAGGCCGGGGTGATCGGCTCGATATAGGTCGCGTCCGCCAGCCCCGGATCGGTCATGATCGTCGCCGGATTGGAATTGACGACGACGACCCGATAGCCCTCCTCCTTCAATGCCTTGACGGCCTGCGACCCCGAATAATCGAACTCCGCCGCCTGCCCGATCACGATCGGACCGGCGCCGATGACGAGGATAGAGGAGATGTCGGTGCGGCGGGGCACTATGCTCTCATTACTTCGTCGATGGATGCTCGCGACCGATCGGTCGCGTCATAAGTTGTGAACCAAGTCAGATGCTCACCGCCTAACCCGGTTAAGGCGCGTTCAAGCGAATCAAGCGAATCTCGAAACGCGTGTTCAGATCGACCAAGCAGGTCTTGTAGCCAAGCGCGTCGTTCGAGCGTGACGACATATTTGGGACGCATATCGGATAGGTAGATTGTAGCCTTCCCCAACACCCCAGACATGTCGAAGTACCAGACGTTTTCCGAATGCTGTTCGACGGGTCCCGCTGTCCATCCCTGCCCAATCAACGCCTCACGTAGGATTTGAGCTGGATTATGTCCGCCAAACTGGACAATTTCCCCGTCCACCTCAACTTGATCGTCGGGAAAATCAGCCTCGAATTCGACGACGCGCCTCACCGGAGCATCCCCACAAACTTCCCGAACAGATAGGTGCTGTCCTGTGGGCCCGGGCTCGCCTCGGGGTGATATTGGACGCTGAAGGCCGGGCGGTCGGTGAGCTCGATGCCGCAATTGCTGCCGTCGAACAGGCTGACATGGGTCTCGCGGACGTTGGCGGGCAGGCTTTCCTTCTCGACCGCGAAGCCGTGGTTCATGCTGGTGATCTCGACCCTGCCGTCCTCCAGCCGCTTCACCGGGTGGTTCGCGCCGCGATGGCCCTGGTGCATCTTCGCCGTCTTCGCGCCGACGGCGAGGCCGAGCAATTGGTGACCGAGGCAGATGCCGAACAGCGGCTTGCCGGTCTCCAGCAGCTGCCGGATCACCGGCACCGCATATTCCCCGGTCGCGGCCGGGTCGCCCGGGCCGTTGGAGAGGAAGAAGCCGTCGGGCTCGTGCGCCATCACCTCCTCGAAGGTGGAAGCGGCGGGGAGCACGGTCACCCGTGCTCCGGCCTCGGCGAGATTCCGGAAGATGTTGCGCTTGGAGCCGCAATCGATGGCGACGACATGGGGCAGCGCCTCGTCGTGGGGCCGCTCCGCATAGCCCTCGCCCAGTCGCCATTTGCCGCCCGACCAGCGGTAGAGCTGCCGGCAGGATACCTCCTTCGCCAGATCCATCCCCTCCAGCCCGGGCCACGCGCGCGCCTTCTGAAGCAGCGCCTCGACATCGAACTTCCCGTCCTCGCGATAGGCGATGACGCCGTTGGGCGCGCCTTCGGTACGAATCTTCCTTGTCAGCGCCCGCGTATCGACGCCCGACAGGCCGATCCGCCCGTTCGCCTTCATCCACTCGACGAAGCCCTGGCCCGCGCGGAAGTTGCTCGGTGCGGTCACGACCTGCCGCACCACGCAGCCGAGCGCGAAGGGATTGTCCGCCTCCAGGTCCTCATAGTTGGCGCCGACATTGCCGATATGGGGGAAGGTGAAGGTGACAATCTGCGCGGCGTAGGAGGGATCGGTCATGATCTCCTGGTAGCCGGTCATCGCGGTGTTGAAGCAGATTTCGCCGACCGCCTCGCCTTCCGCGCCGAAGCCCCAGCCCCAGATCGCGCTGCCGTCCGCCAGCACCAATACGCCCGTGGCCCCTTCAGGCGCAGGCGTTCTGGTGGCGTCGGCCATGGCGGCGGGCACTCCGTTCGAAATTGTCGCGATGTCGCTAAGCCTCAGCCGCTAGAGACGGACCGGAAGCAGGTCAATCCTGTTAAAAGCCGGGGCGCCCCGCTAGACGGATGGTTTCCCGTTGAAGCCCCGTGAGAGCCCCATGATTCGCGATGATCTCAAGCAAGCGCTCGTCGGCGCGATGAAGGCCGGCGACCAGCCGCGCCGCGACACGATCCGCCTGATCCAGGCCGCTATCAAGAATCGCGACATCGAATTGCGAGGGTCGGCGAACCCGCCCGAGGACGATGTGCTCGTCACCGAGGTGCTCCAGAAAATGGTCAAGCAGCGCCGCGAATCGATCGAGATGTACGAAAAAGGCGGCCGCGCCGAGCTCGCCGCGGCGGAGGCGGCCGAGGTCGCCGTGATCGAGGATTTCCTGCCGAAGCAGATGAGCGATGCCGAGATCGCCGCCACGGTCGACGCGATCGTCGCCGAGACCGGCGCCGCAGGCCTCAAGGACATGGGCCGGGTGATGGCGCTGTTGAAGGAACGCCACGCCGGGCAGGTGGACATGAGCAAGGCGAGCCAGGCCGTGAAGGCACGGCTGAGCTGATGCGGCGGGGAGCGGAGTGACCCTCTCTCCCACTTCGATCGAAAGGCTCATCCCATGAGCCTTTCTCCTCAGTTCCTCGACGAGCTGCGCGCGCGGACGTCGCTGTCCGCCCTCGTCGGCCGGGGGGTGAAGCTGCAGAAAGCGGGGCGCGAGTTCAAGGCGTGCTGCCCGTTCCATAGCGAGAAGACGCCGAGCTTCACCGTCTCCGACGAAAAGGGCTTCTACCATTGCTTCGGTTGCGGCGCGCATGGCGACGCGATCAGCTGGCTGACCGACCAGCGCGGCCTTTCCTTCATGGACGCGGTCAGGGAGCTCGCCGACGCCGCCGGGATGGAGATCCCCGCCCCCGATCCCCGCGCCCAAGCCCGGGCGGAGCGCGCCGCCGGGCTCTACGAGGTGACCGAAGCCGCCGCGCGCTGGTTCGTCGAGCAGCTCGACGGGATCGAGGGCGCCGCCGCGCGCGACTATCTCAAGCAGCGCGGCATTTCCGAGGTGACCCGGCGCAAGTTCGGCTTCGGCCTTGCCCCGGACAGCCGCGGCAAGCTCAAGGCCGCGCTGAAGACGCTGGGTGAGGCCCGGCTGGTCGAGGCGGGCCTGCTGATCGCGCCGGAGCAGGCGGACAAGGCGCCCTACGACCGCTTCCGCGGCCGCCTCATGTTCCCGATCCGCGACGCGCGCGGCCGCTGCCTCGGCTTTTCGGGCCGCATTCTGGGTGACGGCGAGCCCAAATATCTGAACTCGCCCGACACACCCTTGTTCGACAAGGGCCGCACCCTGTTCAATCTCGACAAGGCGCTCCCCGCCGCCCGCGCCGCCGGCCGGGTGATCGTAGTCGAGGGGCAGATGGACGTGGTCGCGCTCGACGAGGCGGGTTTCCCGGAGACGGTGGCGCCGCTCGGCACGGCGATGACGGAGGCGCAATTGGGCATGCTCTGGCGGATGTCGGAAGCCCCGGTCTTCTGCTTCGACGGCGATTCGGCGGGGCAGAAGGCGGCGGTCCGCGCCGCTTTGCGCGCGCTGCCGGGGATCGGCCCGGCCCGCTCGCTCGCCTTCGTCACTCTCCCGCCCGGCGAGGACCCGGACGATCTCGTGCGGAGTCGGGGCCGCCAGGCGCTGGAGGCCTTGCTCGCCGCGCCCGAGGCCTTGGTCGACCGGCTCTGGCGGCACGAGGCCGAGGCCGGGCCGCTCGCCACGCCTGAGCAGCGCGCCGGCCTTCGCCGGCGCCTGATGGAGCACGCCTCAGCCATTCAGGACCCGGACGTGCGCGAGCAGTATCGCGCCGAATTCCTCAAGCGGTACGACACGCTGACCCCGGCAAGGCGCCCTTGGACCGAGCGCAAGCCGGGCGTGCGCGGCCCCTATGTCCCGCCCCGTCCGACCTCGGCCGAGGCAAGAGCGGTGGGGCGCACGGGGCTCGACCCCCAACTCGTCCGCGCCATTCTCCAGGGGCTGATCCGCTTTCCCGAGCTGATCGGGGAGCATCACGAACAGTTGCAGCAGCTTGAGATCGCCGACGCCAAGGCGGCGCAATTGCGAGGCCTGCTGCTCGAATCGGCGATGACCCATGGCGAGCTTGATCGAGAGGCGCTCGATACCATATTGGCGGCCGGAGGAGCTGCGGCCCTGCTCGAGGCGCTCAGCCTCAAGCGGGGGCTTGCTTTTTCCTTCACGCGGGCGAATGCCGAGCCGGCTCGCGCCTGCCGCGATCTCGCTCTCGCGATCGAGACGCTGGCGGCGCGGCCCGGGCTCGATGCCGCATTGGCGGCGGCGACGGCGCGGGTGAAGGACGGAGGCGACGAGGCCGCGTTCGAGGAGCAGACGCGTCTGCTCCTGGCGCGGCACGAGGCGGACAGAAAATTGGCGACATTGTTCGAAGGCGAGGCGGACTAAAGCTCCTGCGGACGATGGTGCCGAAGTGATAAGGCGTTGGAATGGCGAAGACCAATACGGCGGAAGCCGACGAGAAGCCGGAAGGCGGCGACGCGCCGCTGATCGATCTCAACGAAGCCAGCATCAAAAAGCTGATCGCCCGCGCCAAGAAGCGCGGCGTGATCACCTATGACGAGCTCAACGAGGCCCTCCCCCAGGACCAGATGGCCTCCGAGCAGATCGAGGACATCATGTCGGCGTTGTCGGAGATGGGGGTGAACATCGTCGAGAGCGAGGAGGGGGACGAGGAGGACAAGGACGAGCCGGAGGCGATCGACGAGGGCCAGGAGGGCGGCGGCTCGGGCGAGACCTTCGT
>NZ_JBQTJC010000264.1:0-35279 GCF_052387495.1 Sphingosinicella sp.
CGCGCAAGCTCGAAAGCCAGCTGCGTTCGCTGAAGACGGAGCGCTGCGTCGCGGTTCGTCATGATTCCGCGGGGGTCGACACGGGCGAAGGCGAGCCGGGGGTGGTCTAGCGCGTCCGCGGCTGCTCCCGGCGCGCCGACGCGATCGACCGCTTCGGTCATGTCGCCGCGGTCGTCCACGGCCACGCTCATCGCGGCCGCTTTCGTGGCGCCACCCCGCGCGGAACGCCGGTCTATAATTGCGCGCAGATGGTGGTCGAAGCGACGGAGGGCCGCCTTTACGCGCTGATCGAAATCTAGCGGTTGGAGGTCGCGGCCTGAGGCTGCGGCTGGACGCCCTCCGGCTGCGGCGTGGGCGCCGTGCGTGGCTCGAGCAGGGCCGCCGTCTCGATCGTGTCGAGCGCGCGCCGCGCGCCGACATAGCGGCGGGCGGCCTCGATCCATTCCTGCGCATGCTCGCGGCCAGGCATCCGCAGCACCTCGGCCAGCGCGACATCGACCTGTCCGGCCTCGAGCCGGCGGGTGGCGCGACGGAGCCGCTCGGCAGGCTCGGGCGAAGGCGTGCCCTGCCGGCGGACCGTGATCAGGCTGCCCAGCTCGGCGCGGAGCGCGCCCCACCAGCTTTGCTGCGGCGGCGCGCCGACCAGCTGCGGCCCGGCCTGCTGAAGCCCGTCCTGCAATTCCTGCAGCGTCACCGGATTGCGCGCCGCGGAGATGATCATCCCCACCGCCTGCGGCTGGTTCTCGCCGAAACGCTGGCGGAGCAACGCCTCGAGGAAGCCCAGGGCGACGCCGCGGTCGAGCGCGCGCCGCGCGGCGAAGGCGACGAGCAGCCCCTCGGCCCGGTCGGCATTGCCAACCGCGGCACGGGCCTCGGTGCCGACTTGCCCGAGCCGTTGCTCGAGCGTGGAGACGCGCCGGGCGAGATCGGGGTCGATGACAATCTGTTCGGGCGCCTTGGGCGCATTCTGCGTCGGGACCGGAGGTCGCGGCTGCGGCGCAGGCTGGACGACGATGGGTGCGCGCACGGGCACCTGCGCGACCGGCTCGGGAGCGACGCCGAGCGCGCGGGCGGCTCCCTCCCACTGGGTCAGAGTCCAGCCCATCGCGACCAGGCCGAGCAGGAAGAACGCGCCCGGAAGCACCAGCCAGGGCCAGAGCCGCCGTGTCGGCGCCGTCGTCGGCAGGGGTCCCGGATCGCGTTCGCCGTTCATCGGGCTCCAGTCTGGCACAGCTTGGCGGCAAGCTCCAGCAAGGCTTCGTCGCGCGGCCGCGGCGCCACGACCAGCGTCCGCCAGCCCTCGCCAGCCGCCCGTGCCGTCCGCGCGCTGATCGCGACGATCGCGACGCGCGAGCGGTCGCCGGCGAGGCTGGCGAAATGCCGGGCGGCGCGGGGCGAATGGAGCAAGGCGACGGCATCGCCGTCCAGCCCCGCGGCCGCCGCCGGAAGCTCCGCGACGGCTTCCGCCTTGTAGACCGGGATTCGGCGGATGCGGATCTCCGCCGGCTCGAACGAGACATGATCGGCGCCGCACAGGTGGAGCGCCTCCGCGACGCCGTCGGCCTCCATCGCCATCAGCAGCGCGACGCCGTCCTCCGGCCCGACCCTGACGTCGGTGAAGCCCGCCGCCCGCGCGGCATCCGCGGTCGCCTCGCCCACCGCGTAACAGGTGAGGCCGAGCAGCGGAGCGAGTCCCTTGCCGCCATGGCGCGCCGCGTTGGCGCTAGTCAGCATCACCGCGTCGACGTCGCTGGCGTCGGGCGCTTGCCAGGGCAGGGGCCGGATGGTGAAAAGCGGCGCCACTACCGGATCGAGGCCCAGCGCCCGCGCCCGCTGGGCGGTCTCGTCCGCCCCCGGCTGCGGGCGGAGAATCAGCAGCTTGCTCATCGCCCGAACGCCGCCCGAAGCGCCGCGCTGGCTTTGGCGAGCAGGATCCGCGCGACGTCCGCGGGCAGGGCGCAATCCTCGCCGAACAGCTGCATCTCGTGACGCTGCACCTCGCGCCCGTCGGCGGAGAGGATTTCCGCCTTGAGCCTCATCTCGTCGCCGTCGCTCGTGGCGCGTGCCGCGACGGCCGAATGGCAATCGCCGCCGAGCTTGAAGAGGAAGTCCCGCTCCGCGTTCACGCAGGCATGGGTAAGGCGGTGGTCGATCTCGCTAAGGAGCGCGCGCAGTTCCGCGTTTTCGGCCCGGACTTCGACGCCGATCGCGCCTTGAGCGGGAGCGGAGAGGAGATCGAGCGGAATGCCCGCGTCGATCCCCAGCCGGTCGAGACCGGCCGCGGCGAGCAAGGTGGCGTTGAATTCGCCGCTCGCCACCTTGGCGAGCCGGGTCTGGACGTTGCCGCGTATGGGGACGCAGTCGAGGTCCGGCCGCCGCGCGAGCAACTGCGCGGTGCGGCGCGGCGACGAGGTGCCGACCCGCGCGCCCTTCGGCAGCGCCTCGAGGCTCGCCGCGCCGATCAGCCGGTCGCGCGTGTCCGCCCGAGGAAGCATCGCCGCGATCGCGAAGGCCCCGGGCCGGATCGTCTCGACATCCTTCATCGAATGGACGGAGAGGTCGGTGCGGCCCTCCAGCAGGCTCCGATCCAGCTCCTTGGTCCACAGCGCCTTGCCGCCGACCTCGGCGAGCGGCCGATCCTGGATCACGTCGCCGGTCGTGGTGATCGGGACGATCTCGGTCACGACACCAATACCCGCGAGCGCGTCCGCGACCATGCGCGCCTGGACGAGGGCGAGCGGCGAGCCGCGGGTGCCGATGCGAAGGGGGCGGGCCATGGCGCGCTTGTGCTAAACGGCTTCGGAGTGGCAGGGAAGGCCGCGATGAGCCTCATCCTCGGCATCGAATCGAGCTGCGACGAAACCGCCGCCGCCCTGGTCGCGTCGGACCGCCGCATCCTCGCCCACCGGCTCGCCGGGCAGGAGGCCGCGCATCGGCCTTACGGCGGGGTCGTGCCTGAGATCGCCGCCCGCGCCCATGTCGAGATCCTGCCCCGATTGGTCGAGGAAGTGCTCGAGGAGGCGAACATCCGCCTTGCCGGGGTCGACGCGATCGCGGCCACCGCCGGTCCGGGGCTGATCGGCGGGGTGATGGTGGGGCTGCTCACCGCCAAGGGGCTGGCGCTGGCCGCCGGCAAGCCGCTGGTCGCGGTCAACCATCTCGAGGCGCACGCGCTTTCGCCGATGCTGAGCGAGCCCGACCTTCAATTTCCCTATCTGCTGCTGCTCGTCTCGGGTGGCCATTGCCAATTGCTCTTCGTCGAGGGGGTCGGCGCCTATCGCCGGCTGGCGACGACGATCGATGACGCCGCCGGCGAGGCGTTCGACAAGACCGCGAAATTGCTCGGCCTGGGCTATCCCGGCGGCCCCGCCGTCGAGCGCGCGGCACTTGATGGCGATCCCGCGGCCGTGCCTTTGCCGCGCCCACTGGTCGGCAGCGCCGAGCCCCATTTCTCCTTCGCCGGCCTCAAGAGCGCCGCGCTGCGCGCCCACGAATCGGGGCGCTACGCCGATGCCGACATCGCCGCCTCGTTCCAGCAGGCGGTGGTCGATTGCCTCGTCGACCGCACCGCCCGGGCGATCGCCGCCGCGCCGGGCGCCACCGCGCTGGTCGTCGCCGGGGGAGTCGCCGCCAATCAGGCGATTCGCGGCGCGCTCACCTCTCTCGCCGCCTCCCACGATTTGCCCTTCGTCGCGCCGCCGCTCTGGCTATGCACCGACAATGCCGCAATGATCGCCTGGGCCGGCGCGCTTCGCTTCGAACGCGGCCTCGTCGACGGCCTCGACGCGCCCGCCCGGGCGCGCTGGCCGCTCGATCCGGACGCGGAGAAGGCGCGCGGCGCCGGGGTGAAGGCATGAGCGAGGGTACGTTTGGAGTCGTCGGCGCCGGCGCGTGGGGCACCGCCTTGGCGCAGATGCTGGCCGCCGACGGAAGCGAGGTGCGGCTCTGGGCACGCGAAGTTGAAATCGTGGAGGCTGTCAATGACCGCCACGAAAACCCCTTGTTCCTGTCGGGCGTGTCCCTGTCGCCGCGAATTCGCGCCACATCCGATTTGACCTGGGTAGCGGAAGCCGGGCCGATCCTCGTCGTCACCCCGGCGCAGCACATGCGGGCCGTTCTTCGGAATCTGAGCCAGCATGCCCAGACTCTGATCCTTTGTTCAAAAGGAATCGAGGCGGACAGCCACAAGCTGATGCACGAGGTCGCTCGCGAGGAACATCCAGGTTCTGTGATCGCAGTCCTTTCGGGGCCGACCTTTGCGCACGAGGTTGCGGCGGGACTGCCGACCGCCCTGACACTCGCGTGCGGAGACCTTGAGCTCGCCCGCACGCTTGCTAAGTTCGTCGCACGACCGGGCTTCCGCCCCTACGCGTCCGACGACGTCGCTGGCGCGGAGGTCGGCGGCGCGGTCAAGAACGTGCTCGCCATCGCTTGCGGCGTCGTCGAGGGGAAGGGGCTCGGCCTCAACGCCCGCGCGGCGCTGATCTCGCGCGGCTTCGCCGAGATGACCCGCTTCGGCCTCGCCAAGGGGGCGCGGCCCGAAACACTCGCCGGTCTCGCCGGTCTCGGCGATCTCGTCCTCACCTGCTCCTCGACGGAATCGCGCAATTTCAGCCTCGGCAAGGGGATCGGCGAGGGCGCCCGCGCCGCCGATCTGCTTGCCGACCGCCGCACCGTCGCCGAGGGGGCCTTCACCGCGCCGGTCCTCAAGCGCGCCGCCGACCAACTCGGCGTCGACATGCCGATCGTCGCCGCGGTCAACGCCTTGCTGTCGGAGGATGCTTCGGTGGACGAGGTGGTCGGCGACCTCCTGGCCCGGCCGCTCCGCCGCGAGGGCGTCTGACTCCGCCGTCAGAAGTCCCAGCAAATCCCCTTATTCTCCCAGTCGCCATAGCGGGTCGGCTCGCGCCCCTTGGGCCCGCCATGCTCTTCCGCAACCGGGGCGGCCTCGGGCGCCGGCACGGGCGGGCTCTTGCTGAGGTAATCAGGCGCTTTCAGGTGCGGCGGGCGCTCGGCCATATGTCGGATTCCGTTTGAATTCGGCCTCTCGTCCACCCACATTTCGGGGACGAAAGGCTGAATGGCAAGATGAACGCGTTCCGCACCATGCTGCTCCTGTCCGCGCTCACCGCCCTGTTCATGGGGCTGGGCTACACGCTCGGCGGCTCGGGCGGGGCGATTATCGCCTTGGTGGTCGCCGCCGGCATGAACCTCTTCACCTACTGGAATGCCGACAAGATCGTGCTGCGCATGCACAATGCGCGCGAGGTCGATGCGGCCTCCGCGCCGCTGCTCCACGGTCTGGTCCGCGAGCTGGCGATGCGCGGCGGGCTGCCGATGCCGAGAGTCTATCTGATCGATTCGCAGCATCCCAACGCCTTCGCCACGGGCCGCAATCCCGCGAATGCGGCGGTCGCCGCGACCACCGGGCTGCTGCGCATCCTCGATCGCGACGAGGTCGCCGCGGTGATGGCGCACGAGCTGGCCCACGTGAAGAATCGCGACACGCTCGTCATGACGATGACCGCGACCATCGCCGGCGCGATCTCGATGCTCGCCAATTTCGGGCTGTTCTTCCGCAGCGGCAACGGCAACCAGAACATCGTCGCCCTCCTGCTCGCGGTGATCGTCGCGCCGTTCGCGGCCATGCTCGTCCAGCTCGCGATCAGCCGGACCCGCGAATATGGCGCGGACCGGGGCGGCGCCGAGATTCACGGCAATCCGCGCGCGCTTGCCTCCGCCCTCGCCAAGCTTTCCGACGCGGCAGGTCGCATCCCCAATCCGGTCGCCGAGCGTAACCCCGCCGCCGCCGCGCTCTATGTCGTCCCGGGCCTCAGCCGGCGCGGCGACAGCATGTTCTCGACCCACCCGGCGACCGAGAACCGGATCGCCGCGCTTGAGGCGATGGCGGGCGAGCTCGGCCTCCATTCGCCGCCGCCGCTCGCCGACGAGGCGCGCGAGCGCACTGTCCGCCTCTCCGCGCTCGACCCGCTTGGGCGGCGCGACTGAGCCCTCCCGATCCTCCCGGCGCGGCCACGCGCCGCGCCGCGCTCGGCCTGCTCGACGCGGTGCTGCGCAAGGGGCTGCCGCTCGAAGCGGCGCTCGGCACCGCGACGCGCGGGCTGGACAAGCCCGAAGACCGCGCGCTCGCCCACGCCATCGCCGCCGAGGCGCTCCGCCGCCTGCCCGATCTCGATGCCCTCATCGACCGCGCCACGAAGAAGCGATTGCCCGACGACGCCAAGGCGCGCTTCGCGTTGCGCATCGCCCTCGTCCAGGCGCTCAGGCTCGGCACCCCGCCCCATGCCGCAATCTCGACCGCGCTGCCCTTGGTCGCCGGCGGCCCGCGCCGCCTCGTCCACGGCGTGTTCGGCACGGTGCTGCGGTCCGGCTGGACGTTGCCCGAGGTGCCGACGCTGCCCCCGCCGGTCGCCGAACGCTGGCGCACGGCCTGGGGCGACGGAATCGTCGAGGCCGCCGCGCGCCAGCTCGCGGTCCCGCCCCCGATAGATCTCACGCTGAGGGACAAGGACGTGGTTCCTCCGATCGACGGGGTCAGCCTGATGCCGGGCCATTTGCGCGTGCCCGCCGGCACGTCGGTCGCCGGCCTGCCGGGCTATGCCGAGGGGCAATTCTGGGTGCAGGACATTTCGGCGGCAACGCCAGCGCGCCTGCTCGAGCGGGGAGAGGGTCGCGTCGTGCTCGATCTCTGCGCCGCGCCGGGGGGCAAGACGATGCAGCTCGCTGCCGCCGGCTGGCGGGTGACGGCGGTCGATATCTCCCAAAGTCGCCTGGCGCGACTTTCGGAGAATCTCGCGCGCACCGGCCTTGCGGCCGATCTGGTAACGGCTGACGTCATGGTGTGGCAGCCGCCGGAGCCGGTCGATGCGATCCTGCTCGACGCGCCCGGCTCGGCGACCGGCATCTACCGCCGCCATCCCGACGTGCTGCACCGGGTCCGGCCCAAGGCGATCGCCGAGCTAGCTGAAGCGCAGCAAGCGATGCTGCTGCGCGCCGCCGACTGGCTGAAGCCGGGCGGCGCGCTCGTCTATTCGGTCTGCTCGCTCGAGCCGGAGGAGGGCGAGGCCGTCGCCGACGCCTTCCTCGCGGTACGGCCCGACTTCGCGTTGGAGGAAGCGCGGCGCATCCTGCCCGACGAGCTTGAGGCGGAGGGCGGCGCCGACAGCTTCTATCTCGCCCGCTTTCGCCGCGCTCGGACGTGAAAATCGCTCAAATCCGGGGATAAGTGTTTCCCCTTCCTTGCTCCGCGACTCGCGCGGGTGCTAGCTTCGCTGCCGTGCAGCAGCCGGTCCGCATCGCGCCCTCGATCCTCTCCGCCGATTTCGCCCGGCTGGGCGAGGAGGTCCGCGCGGTCGACGAGGCGGGCGCCGACTGGATCCATGTCGATGTGATGGACGGCCACTTCGTCCCCAACCTCACCATCGGGCCCGCAGTGGTGAAGGCGCTCCGCCCGCACACGAAAAAGCCGTTCGACGTCCATTTGATGATCTCGCCTGTCGATCCCTTCCTCGCCGCCTTCGCTGAGGCGGGCGCGGACACGATCACCGTCCATCCCGAGGCGGGGCCGCATCTCCACCGCACGGTCCAGGCGATCAAGGCGCTGGGCAAGCGCGCCGGCGTGTCGTTGAACCCCTCCACCCCGGCCAAGGCGCTCGATTATGTGCTGGAGGAGGTCGATCTCGTCCTGGTGATGAGCGTCAATCCCGGCTTCGGCGGGCAGAGCTTCATCGCGAGCCAGCTCAAGAAGGTCGAGGCGATCCGCAAGAAGATCGACGCGCTGGGCTTGTCCGTGGACCTCGAAGTGGACGGCGGCATCGACCAATCGAACTGCCGCCGCGTGATCGACGCGGGCGCCGACGCGCTGGTCGCGGGCACCGCCACCTTCAGGGGCGGCCCCTCCGCTTATGCCGACAATATCCGGGCCCTGAGAGGATGAGCCTGCTGGAGCGGGTCGAGACCGAGACCGGCGAGGCCGAAATCGAGACCGGCAAGCGCCTGATCCGGATCGGCGACGATCGCGGCCTCTCCTTGTTCGAGCGGCTCAATTACCGGCTTCACCGGCTCGCCTGGAAGACGCCGCTGCACAAGCTGCGCCTGCGCGGCAAGGTGCCCCTGCGTCTGCTCGCCGTGCCCAAGGACCCGATCGCCGGCGACAAGGCGGCGGGCGAGGCCCTGCTCGCCGGCTATTTCCTCCACAACGGCACCGAAGTGCCGCTCGACGGCTTCGATTTCGCCACGCTCGGCCTCCCCGCCGATTTCAGCGACTATCTGCAGAGCTTCGCCTGGCTGAGAGATCTGTCCGCCGCCGCGACCCGCGAGCGCGGCGCGAAGGTGGCGGAGGGCATCATGCGCCGCTGGATCGGCGCCTTCGGCGAGCAGGTCAGCGAGCCCGCCTGGCGCGCGGACCTCTGGGGCCGCCGTATCCTCTTCTGGACGGCCTACGCGCCCTACATCCTCTCCAGCCGCGACCCGGTCTACCGCTCCTCGGTGCTCTACGCGCTCGCCCGCGGCGCCCGCCATCTCGAGCGCGGCGCCGACAAGGTCGTGCCCGGCCTGCCCCGCATCGCGGCCTGGGCCGGGGTGATCGCCGCCGCTCTGGTCGTTCAGGGCGGCCCGGCCCGGCTGAACTCGGGCGAGGCCGGCCTGGAACGGGCCCTCGCCGTCTCCCTGCACGACGATGGCGGGCTGGTCAGCCGTGCCCCTTGGCAGCAGCTCGCTCTGGTCGAGATCCTCGGGCAGCTCCGCGCCGTCTATATCGCCGGCCGCCGCGAGGTGCCCGAATGGCTGGCCGAGGCGCTCGCCGGCGCGGTCGGCGCCTTGCTCGCCGTGACCCTCGGCGACGATGCCCTGTCGAGCTGGCAGGGCGGCAACATGGCGTCGCGGCGCCGGGTCGAGGCGGCGGTCGAAGGTTCGGGCGTCACCGCCCGCGCGCTCCGCCAGCCGCGCGGCTGGGGCTATCAGCGGCTCCAGGCCAAGGCGAGCGTGCTCGTCTTCGACGCCGCCCCACCCCCGCCGCCGCGCGCGCTCTCGGGCGGCTGCGCCTCCTCCCTGGCCTTCGAGCTTAGCGACGGCCCGGCGCGGCTCGTCGTCAATTGCGGCGGCGCCGGCGAGGCCAAGGGGGCGCTTCCCGCGGGCCTAGCCCACGCGTTGCGCACCACCGCCGCTCATTCGACCCTGACCCTCGGCGACCGCAACTCGACCGCGATCCACGAGGACGGCTCCCTCGGCAAGGGAGTCGGCGAGGTCGAGATGTCGCGCGACGAGACAGGCGTGCTGCGGGTCGAGGCGAGCCATGACGGCTATGTCCGCCGCTACGGCCTGGTCCACGAGCGCCGGCTCAATCTCTCCACCGACGGCCGCCAGCTCGGCGGCGAGGACCGGCTCTATCCCGGCCCGGGCCGCAGGCGTCGGCGCACCGAGGCGATTCCGTTCGCGATCCGCTTCCACCTCGCCCCGGCGGTCGAGGTCACCACCACCGCCGACGGCCAGGGCGCGCTCCTTCGCGTGCGCGGCGGCGCGGTCTGGCGGTTCCGCTGCCGCGGCGGCCGGCTCGAGGTCGAGGACAGCCTCTGGGTGAACGGCATGGCCCGCCCCGAGCCGACCCTGTTGCTCGCGATCAGCGGCGAGACCCCGCCCGACGGGATGACCATCTCCTGGGAGCTGATCCGGGCGAGCTAGGGCCGGACGATGTTGGTCTGCCCCGGCGGGACATGGTCGATAACGACGATTCGCACGGGCTCCGGGCCGATCACCCGGCCTTCATGCCATTGGTCGATCGCCTCGATCAGCGCCTCGCCCGGGCCGACCTCCCGCACCAGGCCCGCCGCCTCGTAGCTGACGCGGAGCCGCCCGCGCTCGACATAGGCGTAGCGCGGCCAGGGATGCTTGTGCCTCGGCAGGATGCCGCCCGCCGGCAGCTCGGTGATCGAGATCACGACCTCGACGGGCTCCGGCAGGCGAACGGGCTGGCCCGTCACCGTCGTCGACGTTCGGGCGAGCACCGTCATGGTCGCCGCCGGCGCTGGCGGCTCCTGTCCGGCTGAAGCAGCGCCGCCTGCCAAGGCCGGCAGCAAGGAAAGCGCCGTCCAGATCCGTATCTTCATGGCCTCAGCCCCCTTTGTTCGTGAAGGTCCGCTTGTAACGGCAGGTTGCGGGTTGAAAAATCCCGTCGGACGCGCTCAGGACGGGCGCATCTCGAAGAGGGAAGATTCGTGACCGACGTGAAGATCCGCCGGGCCCTGCTGTCCGTTTCCGACAAGACCGGGCTGGCCGAATTGGGCGGCGCGCTGGCGCGGCACGGCGTCGAGCTGGTTTCGACCGGCGGCACCGCGAAAGCGCTGCGCGATGCCGGCCTCGAAGTGCGCGACATTTCCGACCTCACCGATTTTCCCGAAATGATGGACGGGCGGGTCAAGACGCTCCACCCCAAGGTCCATGGCGGCCTGCTCGCCGTCCGCGACGATCCCGCCCATGCCGAGGCAATGGAAGCGCACGGGATCAGCGCTATCGATCTCGTCGTCGTCAATCTCTATCCCTTCGCCCAGACCGTGGCGAAAGGTGCCGGCCGCGACGAGATCATCGAGAATATCGACATCGGCGGCCCATCGATGGTGCGTTCGGCGGCGAAGAACCACGTCTATGTCGCGATCGTCACCGATCCCGCCGATTATGGCGAGCTCGTCGAGGCGCTCGACGCGAGCGGCGGCATGACGTCGCTGGACTTGCGCAAGCGCCTCGCCGCCAAGGCCTTCGCCGCCACCGCGACCTATGACGCGATGATCGCAAGCTGGTTCGCCTTCGCCGACCAGGGCGAGCGCTTCCCCGAGACGCTGCCGCTGATCCTCAAGCGCGGCGCCGAGCTGCGCTACGGCGAGAATCCGCACCAGAACGCCGCTTTCTATACCCATGCAGGACCCGCCGCGCGCGGCATCGGCCAAGCCGAGCAGGTCCAGGGCAAGTTATTGAGCTACAACAATTATAACGACGCGGACGCGGCGCTGGAGCTGGTCTCCGAGTTCCGCGACTCAGGCCCGACCTGCGTCATCGTCAAGCACGCCAACCCCTGCGGCGTCGCCAGCGCGGCGAGCTTGAGCGAGGCCTATGAAGCCGCCTTCGCTTGCGACAGCGTCTCCGCCTTCGGCGGCATCGTAGCCCTCAACCAGAAGCTCAACCGCGAGACTGCCGAGGCGATCGCCGCGATCTTCACCGAGGTCGTCGTCGCCCCCGACGCCGACGATGACGCGAAGGCGGTATTCGCGGCGAAGAAGAATCTCCGCCTGTTGCTTTGCGGCGACCTGCCCGATCCCGCCCGGCCCGGGCTCGCCGCGAAGTCGATCATGGGCGGCTGGCTGGTCCAGTCGCGCGACAATGGCGGTATCGGCGCCGACGACCTCAAGGTCGTGACGAAGCGCGCGCCGACTGCACAGGAGCTGGCCGACTGCCGCTTCGCCTGGACCGTCGCCAAGCACGTCAAGTCGAACGCGATCGTCTACGCGAAGGACGGCGCCACCGCCGGCATCGGCGCCGGCCAGATGAACCGGCTCGAATCCGCCCGAATCGCCGCCTGGAAGGCGAAGGACGCCGCCGAGAAAGCGGGCTGGGCCGAGCCGCGCACGATCGGCTCCGCGGTCGCCTCGGACGCCTTCTTCCCCTTCGCCGACGGACTGCTCGCCGCCGCCGAGGCGGGCGCCACGGCGGTGATCCAGCCCGGCGGCTCGATCCGCGATGACGAGGTGATCGCCGCCGCCGACGAAGCGGGTTTGGCGATGGTCTTCACCGGCATGCGCCACTTCCGCCACTAGGCGCGGTCAGGGAGCGGCGGTGCCCGGTGGCGGCATCTCCGGCTCCTCGTCCTTCTTGAGCCGGAACAGCTCGCGGTCCTCATGGGTGAAGCCGCGCCGCCAGATCACATAGCCGAACGTGCCGAGGATGAGCGGGATACCGAACACGAGCTCACTCCATTCGAACCGCCGCGGCAGCGCCGTGAAGGCGAAGCCGACCAGGATCGCCGCCGCCGTCGCCCAGAGCAGGGACCAGCGCCAGCCCTGCACCGGCGCGCCGAGCAGGCGGGAGAGCAGAATCGCCTTCATCACGGAGGCGATGCCGAGCGCCAGCATCAGCGCCGCCGCCGCTCCCGCCGCCTGGAAGGCCTGGCGCGTATTCTCGTCCTCCGGCCAGCGGGCGAGGTCGAAGCCCAGGATGATCGCCACGGTCAGAGTGCCCTGCACCGCCAGCATGAACAGGGAGATGAGCAGGTTGCGGTGCCGCGCGATGTAGACGAGCGCGGCCTCGGAGACCGCCGCCGTCGCGGCAACCGCCTCGGCGGCGAGCAGGAAGGCGAGCGCGGCGGTGCCGCCGACGAAGGCGCCGCCCGGGCCGACCAGCCCCATCACCGCCTCGCCCGGAATGCCGAGCGCGAGCGCGATCCCGGTTTGCGCGGCGATGATCCAGAAGCCGACCTGCCGCACCTGCCGCGCCACCGCCGCCTTGTCGTCCTCGGCCAGCTTCTGGGTGATCACCGGCGCGAGGATCGGATCGAAGCTGGTCTTCAATTTCTGCGGCAGTGAGGCGACCTGCTGCGCGACATAATAGACGCCGACCCAATAAGGCGCGACGAACAGGCCGAGGATGGCGATGTCGAGCCGGCGCGAGCCCCATTCGATCGCATCGGCGGCGGCGAGCGGGACATTGCGCCGCGCCACCCGCATCAGCTCGGCCGGGTTGGGCCGCCAGCCGCGCGGCAGCCCGTAGCTGCGCCCGAGCCGCCAATAGGCGGTGGCGAGCCCGGCCGCGATCGAGTTGACGTAGGCGATGATCAGCCCGTCGCGCGACGACAGCCAGATCATCGCGAAGGCGGCGAGGCTGATCGTCCAGGGCTCGACGATCGCGCGGACGTGGACGGTCGAGGCGACGTCGTGGCGGTAGGCCAATGCCGCCAGCGCCACGTCGGCCCCGGCGATGCCAAAGATGACCAAAGGCAGCAGCCATTCGGCGCCGCGAATGTCGCCGGAGGGGAACATTGCCTGCGGGAAGGCCATCAAGGCGAGGCTCGCGATCGCCGAGGCGATGAAGGCGGCGAGCAGCCCGTCCCAGACGACGCAGACGTGGGGCTTGTCGGTGGTCGCGAGCTGCTGGGCGAGGCCGCGCTTCAGCCCCATCGTCGCGAGCTGGGCGGCGAGCTCGATGACGATGATCGCATAAGCGAAGCGCCCGAGCAGGTCCGGCCCGTAATAGTGGCCGGCGATGAACAGGAAGGGGAGACGCGCCGCCAGCCGGAGTACGAAGCCGAGGAAGTTGGTCCGCCCGCCCTTCGCCAGCGCGGCGATGTCGTCTTGAGGCACGGCCGCGGCCTCGCTCAATGCGCGGCGCCCCAGTTCGGCCCGGTGCCGATCTCGACGCCGAGCGGTACGGAGAGCCTTATCGCCGGTTCGGCGGCGCGCTCCATCACCCGGCGGACGACCGCGCCGGCCACCTCGGCCTCGCCTTCGGGAACCTCGAAGACCAATTCGTCGTGGACCTGCATCAGCATCCGTGCGCCGGCGAGGCCCTCGGCGGCGAGCGCCGGGCCGATCCGCGCCATCGCCCGCTTGATGATGTCGGCGGCGGTGCCCTGGATCGGGGCGTTGATCGCGGCGCGCTCGGCGCCCTGCCGCTCGTGCTGGACGTTCGATTTGATCCGCGGGAAATGGGTCTTGCGGCCGAACAGGGTGGTGGTGAATCCGGTTTCTCGGGCACGGGTCAGGGTCTCGCCGATATAGGCGCGGATGCCGGGGAAGCGCTCGAAATAGCGGTCGATCATCGCTTGCGCCTCGTCCGCCTCGATCTCCAGCCGCTGCGCCAGCCCCCAGCGCGAGATGCCGTAGAGGATCGCGAAGTTGATCGTCTTGGCCCGCGCCCGCGTGTCGCGGTCGACGCTGCCGAACAGCTCCTCGGCGGTGCGATTGTGGATGTCCTCGCCGTTCGCGAACGCCTCCTTGAGCGTCGGCACGTCGCACATATGGGCGGCGAGGCGGAGCTCGATCTGGCTGTAGTCGGCCGACATCATCACGTGGCCCGGCTCGGCGACGAAGGCGTCGCGGATGCGGCGGCCGATCTCGGTGCGGATCGGGATGTTCATGAGATTGGGATCGGTCGAGGCGAGCCGGCCGGTCTGCGCACCGGAGAGCGAGTAGGAGGTGTGGACGCGCCCCGTCTCGCGGTTGATCTGCTCCTGCAGCGCGTCGGTGTATGTGCTCTTGAGCTTGGTCAGCTGCCGCCAGTCGAGCACCAGCCGCGCGATCGGCACGCCCTCGCGGCCCAGCCGCTCCAGCTCGGTGACGTCGGTCGACCAGGTGCCGGACTTGCCCTTGCGCCCGCCCGACAGGCCCATCTTGTTGAACAATACGTCGCCGAGCTGCTGGGGCGAGCCGATCGTGAACTTGCACCCCGCTTCGCCGCAAATCCGCTCCTCCAGCTCGGCGATCTGGGCGTTGAACTCGCTCGACAGGCCCCTCAGCACCTCGCGGTCGACCTTGACCCCGTCGCGCTCCATCTGCCCGACCACCGCGACCATCGGCCGGTCGACCAGCTCGTAGACCCGCGTCACGCGCTCGAACGGGAGGCGGTTCCTGAATCGCAACCAGAGCCGCAGCGCGACGTCGGCATCCTCGGCGGCATATTCGGTGGCTTTATCGACCGGTACCTTGTCGAACGTGATCTGCTTCAGGCCCGTCCCGCAGAGCGATTTGTACGGGATACACTCATGGTCGAGATGCTTCTTGGCGAGGTCGTCGAGGCTGTGCGAATTGAGCCCGCCCGCATCGAGGTTGAAGCTCATCACGAGCGTGTCGTCATAGGGCGCGACCCGGATCCCGCGCCGCTCCAGCACCACCCAGTCGAACTTGAGATTGTGGCCGATCTTGAGGATCGCCGGGTCCTCGAGCAACGGCTTCAGCCGCTCCAGCGCCAGCGCGGCGGGCAACTGATCGGGCCGCTCGGCGAACATGTCGCCGCCGCCATGTTCGAGGGGAATGTAGCAGGCCTTGTTGCAGTCTGTGGCGAGGCTGATCCCCACCAGCCGCGCCGAGACGCAGTCGCGTCCGTCGGTCTCGGTGTCGAACGCGACCAGCCCCTTGTCGCGCGCCGCCGCGATCCACGCGTCGAGCGCCGCCTCGCTCGTCACCGTCTCGTAGAGCGAGCGGTCGATCCTGGGCTCGGGCCGCACCTCGGCCTGGCGCGCGGCCTGCGCCGCCGGGGCGGGCGCCGCCGCCTGCCCCTGCGCGCCGAGCCGCGCGAGCAGCGAGCGGAAGCCGTGATGGTCGAGGAACTCGCGCAAGGGCTCCTCGGGAATCCCCTTCATCGCCAGCTCTTCCAGCGGCTCGGGCAGCGGCGAATCGCAGATCAGCTCGACCAGCCGGCGTGACAGCCGCGCCATTTCGGCATGCTCGATCAGGTTCGCCTTGAGCTTGGGCTTGGTGATCTCCTCGACATGGGCGAGCACATTCTCGACCGTGCCATATTGCTGGATCAGCAGGCTCGCCGTCTTCGGCCCCACGCCGGGGACGCCGGGGACATTGTCGACGCTGTCGCCCATCAGCGCCAGCACCTCGCCGACCTGCTCGGGCGGCACCCCGAACTTCTCGATCACCTCCTCGCGGCCGATCCGCCGGTCGTTCATCGTGTCGAGCATGTCGACGCCGGGCTCGATCAGCTGCATCAGATCCTTGTCGGAACTGACGATCGTCGTCTGCCAGCCCGCCGCCAGCGCCGCCTTGACGTAGCAGGCGATGATGTCGTCCGCCTCCAGCCCGTCCTCCTCGATGCAGGGGATGGAGAAGGCGCGGGTGGCGTCGCGGATCAGGGGAAATTGCGGGATCAGCTCGGGCGGCGCCGGCGGCCGGTTCGCCTTGTACTGGTCGTACATCTGGTTGCGGAACGTGCTCTCCGAGGCGTCGAGGATCACCGCGAGATGGGTCGGCCCGTCCGCCTTGTTCAGCGAATCCGCCAACTTCCAGAGCATCGTCGTGTAACCGTAGACCGCGCCGACATTGAGCCCGTGCTTGTTGGTCAGCGGCGGCAACCGGTGAAAGGCGCGGAAGATGTAGGACGAGCCGTCGACGAGATAGAGGTGCGGGGCGGGCATGAAGGGGGTCTAACGGAAGGCGAGGGCGCTGCAAACCGCCGGGAAAGTGGTAAGGCGCCGTTCAAACATCTGCTTGTAGCTATGTGGCCATGAACCGGCGGCATTTCATCCTTTCAGGGTTGGCGCTCGGCCTGACCGCGCTGTCCGGCGCGGCGCTCGCGCAGCCGCGCTTCGCGCCGACGCGCTTTTCCGTCCAGGTGGTCGGGCAAGGGCCGGACGTGATCCTGATCCCGGGCCTCACCGCGGGGAGCGAGGTGTGGGCATCCACCGTCGCGGCGCTGCCCGGCTATCGCTTTCACCTCATCCATGTCGCGGGCTTCGGCGGCGCCCCGGCGCGCGGCAATGCGCGCGGGGCCGTGGTGTCGCCGCTTGCCGACGAGGTCGCGCGCTACATCGAATCGCGCGGGCTCCGCCGCCCCGCCATCGTCGGCCATTCGATGGGCGGCACGCTCGGCATGATCATCGCCCTGCGCCGGCCGGAGCTGGTCGGGCGGCTGATGGTGGTGGACATGCTGCCCCAGCCCGCCGGCCTGTTCGGCGGCAGCGCCGCCGGCTGGTCGCCGCTCGCCCGAGCGCTCGGCGGGATGATGGAAACGGAGGGCGGCCGCAGCCTCTTCGCCGGGCTGATGGGCGCGTTCAGCCCGCCCAATGCCGGCCACCACCGCTCGGACGCCTCGGTCGTCGGCCGTGCGATGCGGGAATTGATCGCGACCGACCTCACGCCGCACCTCGCCCGCATCCGCGCCCCGTTGACCGTGGTCTACGCCTCCATCGACCCCCGCGCCCGCGCCGCGATGGACCGCCAGTTCGCCACCGCCTACGCCACTGCGCGAGGCGCCCGCCTGATCCGCATCGACGACAGCGGCCACATGGTGATGCAGGACCAGCCGGGACGGTTCAGGGCGGCGTTGCGGGGATTCCTTGCTCGTTAAACTCGCCTGCGAACTGCAAGACTGAGAGCTGGCAAATTCACTAAGGCGCACGAACCCCGTAAACGCCCCAAATTTCAGTTATGCGTCCTTGAGAGGCGCGCCACCGGACCGACCAGATAGTTTCAAACACGAGCCCGCTGGTGAAGGTCGCGTCCTCCACCCCGTCATGAGATGGATGCCTGCGAAACCCTTGGCTTTCCAACTCACGCGCGACAACCTGTTCTGGCGTACCAATCGGAAATCGACGCTTAATCCGCTGGTCGAATACCCGCTGACCATCTTCATATTTGGCTGGAAGGTCCCTCCCCAGGTCGGGAGATGAATCGCCGCAAGAACTCACTAGAAGAAGGAATAGTATCGCGATGAGTCGCATGTGCTTAAGTTAGCTGCTCTCGAATTCTGCGCAACGGTCAGGAAAGAGACGAGGCCGCGCTTGCGGGGTTCCTAAGGCGCCAGCACCGTGTCGACCGCTTTCGCCACCGTTCTCGGATAATCCAGCGTGTAGTGAAGCCCCCGGCTCTCCCGCCGCTTGAGGGCGGAGGCGACGATGAGCTCGGCGCTTTGGAGGAGGTTGCGAAGCTCGACCAGGTCCGGGGTGACCCGGAAATGGCCGTAATAATCCTCGACCTCCTCGGTCAGCAGCTTGATCCGGTGCTGCGCGCGCTCGAGCCGTTTGGTGGTGCGCACGATCCCGACATAGTTCCACATGAAGCGGCGGATCTCGGTCCAGTTCTGCTTGATCACCACCTCCTCGTCGGAATCGGTGACCCGGCTCTCGTCCCAGGCGCGGATCGGCGGCGGGGCGGGGAGATCGTCCCAATGCTGCGCGATATGCCGCGCCGCCGCCTCGCCGAAGACGAAGCATTCGAGCAAGCTGTTGGAGGCGAGCCGGTTGGCGCCGTGCAGGCCCGACTGGCTGACCTCGCCGACCGCGTAGAGGCCGGGCAGATCGGTGCGCCCGTCGAGATCGACCACGACGCCGCCGCAGGTATAATGCTGCGCCGGGACGACCGGGATCGGCTCGCGGGTGATGTCGATGCCCAGCTCCAGCAGCCGCGCATGGATGTTGGGGAAATGGCCTTTCACGAACTCGGGCTCGCGGTGGCTGATGTCGAGGTGGACGCAGTCGAGGCCGTCGCGCTTGATCTCGGCATCGATCGCGCGGGCGACGACGTCGCGCGGCGCCAGCTCGGCGCGCTCGTCATAGTCCGGCATGAAGCGATGGCCCGTCTCGGGGTGCTTGAGCCGGCCGCCCTCGCCGCGCACCGCCTCGGTGATCAGGAAGTTCTTGACCTCCAGATTGTAGAGGCAGGTCGGGTGGAACTGCATGAACTCCATGTTGGAGACGCGGGCGCCGGCCCGCCACGCCATCGCGATGCCGTCGCCGGTCGCACCCCTGGGCGCGGTCGAGAAGAGATAGACCCGGCCCGCGCCGCCGCTGGCGAGGATCGTCGCGCGCGCGGTGAAGGTTTCGACCCGGCCGCTCGTCCGGTTGAGCGCGTAGACGCCCCAGACATGGCCGTCGCCGGAGTAACGCTGGGCGTTGCGCCCGGTGACAAGATCGATCGCCACCATGTCGGGGACGAGGGTGATGTTGGGATTGCCTGCCGCGGCCTGCTCCAGCGCGGTCTGGACGGCGCGTCCGGTGGCGTCGTCGACATGGACGATGCGGCGGTGGCTGTGGCCGCCCTCGCGGGTCAGGTGCCAGGCGTCGCCGCCGTCGGCGGTGTTGAAGGGGACGCCCAGGGCCGCCAGCCGCTCGATCGCCGCCGGCGCGTTCTCGACGACGAACTCGACCGTGGCGCGCTTGTTGAGCCCGGCGCCGGCGATCATCGTGTCCTCGATATGGCTGTCGAACGTGTCGCCGTCCTCGAGCACCGCGGCGATCCCGCCCTGCGCCCAGCCGGTCGCGCCCTCATTCAGCGCCCCCTTGGCGAGCACCGCCACCCTGAAGCGCTGGGCCAGGTTGAGCGCCGCCGTCAGCCCGGCCGCCCCCGAGCCGATGACGATGACGTCGAAGGCCTGGCTAGCCATCCGTGCCCGTGGCGCGGGTGAGATTGAGGAAGACATCCTCGAGGTCCGGCTCGCGGGTCGAGACGTCGACGATGCCGTAGCCGTCGCGCTGGACCGCGGCGAGCACCTCGCCGGCATTGGCCTCGTCCTTGCGGTAGGTGATCACTAGGGTGCGCTCGCCGCTCAGCTCGACCTTGTGGAAGCACATGTTCGTCGGTGCCGCCGGAATGTCGCGGTCGACCGTCACCTCGACCACTTTTTCCTGCGCCATATCGACGAGGGTCCGGGTCGGCTGGTTGGCGATCAGCCGGCCGTGGTTGATTATCGCGATCCGGTCACAAAGCTGCTCGGCCTCCTCCAGATAATGGGTGGTGAGCACGATCGTGACGCCCTGCGCGTGGAGCGAGCGAACATAGTCCCAGAGCTGCTGGCGAAGCTCGACGTCGACGCCCGCCGTGGGCTCGTCGAGGACGAGGATCGGCGGGCTATGGACCATCGCCTTGGCGACGAGCAGCCGCCTTTTCATGCCCCCGGAGAGTGTCCGGGCATAAGCATCCTTCTTGTCCTCCAGCCGGACCGCGCGGAGCAATTCCATCGAACGGCGCTCCGCCTTGGGTATCCCGTAGAGCCCGGCGAACAGCTCCAGCGTCTCGAACGGGGTGAAGAAGGGGTCGAACAGGATCTCCTGCGGCACCACGCCGATCGAGCGCTTGGCGTTGCGCGGGTGCCGGTCGATGTCGAAGCCCCAGATCGCGGCGCTGCCGCCGCTCTTCGTCACGAGGCCGGCGAGAATGTTGATCAGGGTCGATTTGCCCGCCCCGTTCGGCCCCAGCAGCCCGAAAATCCCGCCGCGCGGCACGTCGAGCGTGATCCCGTCCAGCGCGCGCTTGCCGCCCGCATAGGTCTTCTGGAGATTGTCGATCGCGATCGCCGCTTCGGCCATGAACCAGCGCATAGCCGCTCGCCCGCCCCCCGCAAAGCGTGCCGGCCTCAATCTCGTTAACCCCGTTCGTGAGCGCTTCGTTAAGCTTGCGAGCCGAGAGCGGGGCCGTGATGGCGACCTCGGCCCAAATTCGCCGCGTCTCGCGCCGGGCGGCCCTGTTCCTCTCCGGCGTGCTGGCTGCGCTGCTGGCGCTGCTCCTTTCGAACGGGGCGGCGGCGATCTAGCAGATTGCCGCATGTCCGGCGCGTTGCTAGGAGGCGCGGCCATGGCCGCGACCGATCCCTTCACCCCCGAAATCGCCTATGTCGAGACGAGCCGCGTTGCCTGCGACGGCGCCACCCAGACTTCGCCCGCTTTGGGCCATCCGCGCGTCTATCTGCAGATCGACGAGAAGGGCTATGTCGATTGCGGCTATTGCGACAAGCGCTTCATCCTGAAGGGCGGCATCGCCGACACCGCCCCCGACGAGCGCACCGACCCCGGCGCCGGCGAGAACAGCGACGGCAGCCTGCCGAGCCGCCCGGGCGTTTAGACTTACCGGGACGTGCCTCCTATATGAGCGCCATGACCCCCGATCCCCGCGGCTTTCTCTATCGTCCCGGCGGCCTCGATCCCGACGCCGCCCTGAAGCTCACCGCCGAGGCCCTGAAGGGCTGCGACGACGGCGAGCTCTATCTCCAATACACCGCGTCCGAGAGCTTCGGCTTCGACGACGGCCGGCTCAAGACCGCCGATTTCAACACCCAGGCGGGCTTCGGCCTGCGCGGCGTCTCAGGCGAGACCACCGCCTTCGCCCAGGCCAACGACATCAGCGAGGGCGCGATCCGCCGCGCCGCCGAGACGATGGCGGTGCTCGATCCGGCCAAAGACACGCGCCAGGCGCCGCCGCTTCGCACCAATGCTAAGCTCTACACCGACAGCGACCCGCTGAGCCTGATTCCCTTCGCGAAGAAGGTCGCGCTCTGCCAGCAGATCGACGCCGCCACGCGCGCCCGCGATCCGCGCGTCGCCCAGGTCTCGGTCAGCCTCGCCGGTAGCTGGTCGGTGGTCGAGATCGTCCGCCCCGACGGTTTCGTCGCCCATGACGTGCGCCCGCTGGTGCGGCTGAATATCCAGATCATGGCCGAGGCGAACGGGCGGCGCGAGACCGGCTATCACGGCCTCGGCGGCCGCTATCTCTATGACGATTTGTTCGAGCCCGCGACCTGGAACAAGGCGATCGACCTCGCGCTCGCGCAAGCCTTGGTGAATCTCGAATCGGTCGCCGCGCCGGCGGGCGAGATGACGGTCGTGCTCGGCCCCGGCTGGCCGGGCGTGCTGCTTCACGAGGCGATCGGTCACGGCCTCGAGGGCGATTTCAACCGCAAGGGCACCTCGGCCTTCTCCGGCCGGCTCGGCGAGCGGGTCGCCTCGCCCGGCGTCACCGTGATCGATGACGGCGCGCTCGACCGGCGCCGCGGCTCGCTCACCATCGACGACGAAGGGACGCCGACCCGTCGCAACGTCCTGATCGAGGACGGCATCCTCAAAGGCTATATCCAGGACCGGATGAACGCCCGGCTGATGGGAGTCGAGCCGACCGGCAACGGCCGCCGCGAATCCTTCGCCTACGCCCCGATGCCGCGCATGACCAACACCTTCATGCTCGGCGGTAACGATGACCCGCGCGAGATTCTCGCCCGCGCCAAGACCGGCATTTATGCCAAAAGCTTCGGCGGCGGCCAGGTCGACATCACCTCGGGCAAGTTCGTCTTCTCCTGCACCGAGGCCTACCGGATCGAGAACGGCCGGCTCGGCGCACCGATCAAGGGCGCGACCCTGATCGGCGACGGGCCGACCGTGCTGACCAAGGTGGCGGCGATCGGCGACGACATGGCGCTGGACGAGGGCATCGGCATTTGCGGCAAGGGCGGCCAGTCGGTCCCCGCCGGGGTCGGCCAGCCGACTTTGCTGATCGAGGGCCTCACCGTCGGCGGCACCGCCGCATGAGCGAGGCCTGGGTCGCCGAAGTCCTCGATTTCTGGTTCTCCCGTTCGAAGGAGGATTGGTGGAAGGGCTCGCCGGAGTTCGACGAGGAGATAAGCGAGCGATTCGCGATCGAATGGGCGCGGCAGGCGCGGCGCGAGGCGCCCGCTTTCCTCGCCGACGCCGAGACCGCCCTCGCCGCCGTCATCCTCTTCGACCAGTTCCCCCGCAACATGTTCCGCAAGTCCGCCGACCAGTTCGCCACCGACCATCTCGCCCTGGCGATCGCGAAGGGCGCGGTCGAACGCCATTATGATGACGGCATGATGCCGGATCGCCGCGCTTTCCTCTACATGCCCTTCCAGCACAGCGAGGATCTGCGCGATCAGGTCCAGTCGCTGCTCCTCTTCACCGCGCTCGGCAATGACGAAATGCTTCGCTATGCGCGGCTGCATCACGAGGTGATCGAGCGCTTCGGCCGCTTCCCGCACCGCAACCAGATCCTCGGCCGCAAGCCGACCGCGATGGAGCAGGCGGCCGGCGAAGTGGTGCCTTGGTGATGGCGCTGATCGAGGCCGCCCGCTATTTCACTCGCTTCGAGGCGAGCCTCGCCAAGGGGCGGCTCGACGCCGCTGATATCCCCTCCTTCCTGTTCGACATGGAGATGAACTGGGGCGGCGCCGATCTCGGCGTGGTTCCGGCGCGCCTGATGGTTGACGACGAGGATTTGACCGCGGCCCAGGCAATCCTCGCCGAGGAAGGTGATCAACCCAAATAAGAGCGGAGCGCGGCGAGATCATAGCCTGCCCTCGCCGCTTGTTGGATCAGCGTGTCGGCATCGGCGCCCCGACGCGCGCGCGCCAGCGCCCAGAGATAGGTGGAGCGCGTGCCCGAGCGGCAGAAGGCGAGCACCGGCCCGTCCGCCTCCTCCAGCGCCGCTCCCATCGCCGCGACGGCTTCGGGCGTGAGGTGCGAGACGGGAATGAAGCGATAACCAACCCCCGCCGCGCTCGCCGCCGCCTCGATTTCCGCGCCGGTCGGCTGGCCCGGCTCCTCGCCGCCCGGGCGATTGTTGACGATCAGCCGGACGCCCTGCGCGGCGAAACCCGGCACGTCTTCGGGGCGGATTTGCCCGGCCACGAAGACGCCCTCCTCAAGCCGGCGCATCCGCGGCCTCGCGGATCACGTCGAGGAAGGCCTCGCCATAGCGGTCGAGCTTGGCCGCGCCGACGCCGGGTACTTCCGCCATTGCGGCCCGCGAGGAAGGGCGGAGCGCCGCCATCTCGCGCAGCGTGCTGTCGTGGAAGATGACATAAGGCGGCACCCCGGCTTCCGCCGCGAGCTCGCGGCGCCGCGCCCGCAGCGCTTCGAACAGCGGATCGTGCGGATAATCCTGCGCACCCTTCCGGGCGCGTCGCGCCCGCTTCGGCGGCAGCACGATCTCGAGCGTCTCCTCGCCCTTGAGGATCGGCTTGGCGCCCGGCCCGAAGGAGAGGCCGCCATAATCGTCGGCGCGGAGCGCGTCGCGCGCGAGCAACGCCCGGGCGACCGGCTTGACCAGGGCCAGCTCACTCTCGTCGGCGATGCCGAAGACGCTGAGCCGCTGGTGGCCGAAATTCAGCACCTTGTCGGTCTCGCGCCCGGCCAGCACGTCGGCGAGATGCTGGACGCCGAAGCGCATCTCGGTGCGAAAGGCGGCGGACAGCAGCTTCCGCGCCGCCTCGGTCGCGTTGACCGTCTTGGGCGGGTCGAGGCAATTGTCGCAATTGCCGCAGGTCTCCGGCGGCTCCTCGCCGAAATGGCGGAGCAGGATCGCGCGGCGGCACCCCGCCGTCTCGACGAACGCCGCGAGCGCGTTGAGCCGCTCGCGCTCCTGCGCGCGCCGTTCCGGCTCGACCTCGGTCTCGATCCGCCGCCTTGCGCGGGCGAAATCCTCGGCTCCCCAGACCAGCCAGGCCTCGGCCGGCTCGCCGTCGCGCCCGGCGCGGCCGGTTTCCTGATAATAGGCTTCGATCGACTGGGGGATGCCGGCATGGGCGACGAAGCGCACGTCGGGCTTGTCGATCCCCATCCCGAACGCCACCGTCGCGACCATTGCCATTTCCTCGGACGCGACGAAGGTGGCCTGGTTGCGCGCCCGGACCTGGGGCTCCAGGCCTGCATGGTAAGGCAGCGCCGCCCGCCCGCTCTGGCCGATCTGCTCGGCCAGCCGCTCGGTCTTCTCCCGGCTGGTCGCGTAGACGATGCCGGGCCCGGGTTGGTCGGCGAGCAGCCGCTTGAGCTGGGCCCCCAGCCCGTCGCGGGGCCGCACATGGTAGCGGATGTTCGGCCGGTCGAAGCCGGCAAGGATCAGCCCGTCGGCGGGGATGCCGAGCTGGACGAGGATATCCTCGCGGGTGCGCTTGTCCGCGGTCGCGGTGAGCGCGAGCCGCGGCACGTCAAAGGCGTCGAGCAAAGGCCGCAGCAGCCTATAGTCGGGCCGGAAATCGTGCCCCCATTCGGAAATGCAATGCGCCTCGTCGACCGCGATCAGCGACAGCGGAATGCGCGAGATCAGGCTTCGGAAGGCCTCCCCGGTCGCCCGCTCGGGCGCGACGTAGAGCAGGTCGAGCGCCCCCGCCTTCAGCCGCTTCACCGTCTCGTCCCGGTTGGCGTCGGCCGAGGTCAAGGAGGCGGCGCGGATGCCGAAGCCTTCCGCCGCGCGGATCTGGTCGTGCATCAGCGCGATCAGCGGCGAGATCACCAGCGCCGTGCCCTCGCGCGCCAATGCCGGCACCTGGTAGCAAAGCGACTTGCCCGATCCCGTCGGCATCACCGCCAGCGTGTGCGCGCCCGCCATCACCCGCCCGATCACCTTCTCCTGCACGCCCCGGAAGGCGGCGAAGCCGAACGTGTCGCGGAGAATCGGGAGCGGTACGGCCACCCAGCCCTCTTGGCGCAGAACAAAAGGAGATTCCAGCCTTCGCTCAGGCAAGGCGGATATTCGGCCTACGCGCAGGTCGGCCGCCGCCCGGGCGGCCAGGGGATGAAACGGAAGTCGGAAAGCTCCAGCCGCTCGATCAGGTGCGGCCAGTGCTCGTAGCTGGGCAGTCCGGGCAGGACGACGCAGACGTCAGTGTGCCGCGTCTGGCCGTTCACGGTCATTCGCGCGCGATAGGCCATAGCCCGGCCCTGGCCGTTCTCGACGACGAGCAAGGCATGCCGGTCGGCGATGGTCAGGAGGCGGACCCGGACCTCGCCTTCCGGGATCGGATCGGGCCTGAGATTCTCCGGCGCGTCGATCGGCATGCCTTCCGGAACGGGGGCGTCGGGAGTCGGCAGGCCGGCGAGCTGCCGCGCGGCATAGGCGTCGAAGCGGCTCCATTCGGCCCGCCCGCGCTCCGGTGCGCCGGCGCGACCGCCGTCGTCGATGCGCACCGTGACGGCCTCCCCCGGCACGAGGCTGATCGGCGGGATGGTCTGGGCGCTCGCCGGGACGGCTACGAGGCCAATAACGGCCAGAATTGCGTGCCAGCGGCTCATGCTCGGCTCCCCCTCGACTTCAAGGAGGCTAGCGCAATCGCGGCTGCGCCGGAAGCCATCGGCAATGCGGCGCGGCGCTCAGGCCGCCTCGCTGGCATCCTCCGGCGGGATCTGCTTGGGGCCAGCGCCTTCCGCCGGCCGCATCGTCACCGGCGACGGCCCGGGGTGGCCGAGCAGGAAGCCCTGCACCTCGTCGCAGCCTTCGCGGATCAGGACGTCGAGCTGGTCGCCGGTCTCGATTCCTTCGGCGAGGATCGGGATCGACAGGCTCCGGCCGAGCGCGAGCACGGCCCGGATGATCGCCGTCGCCTGGGGGCTTCCCTCCAGCTCGGAAACGAAGAGGCGGTCGAGCTTGATCTTGTCGAATGGGAAGGCGCGCAAGGTCTCGAGTGAGGAGTAGCCGGTGCCGAAATCGTCGAGCGCGACGCCGATGCCGAGCGCCTTGATCTGGCGAAGCACGTGCAGCGCCCGCTCGCGGTCGGCCATGATCGCGCTCTCGGTCAGCTCGATCTCCAGCCGCCGCGGCGACAGGCCGGTCTCCAGCAGGACGACATGGAACAGGCGCGGCAGATCGGCATGGGCGAGCTGCAGCGGCGAGACGTTCACCGCCACCTTCGACTCATGGTCCCAGCTCACCGCGTCGGCGCAGGCCTTGCGGAGCACCCATTCGCCCAGCGCCAGGATCAGGCCATGCTCCTCGGCGATCGGGACGAAGGTGGCGGGCGGGATCGCACCCCGCTCCGGATGGTTCCACCGCAGCAGCGCCTCGTAGCCGGTGATCTCGCGGGTCGTGACCGAGGCCTGGAGCTGGTAGTGCACCTCGAGCTCGTCATTTTCGATCGCGCCGCGCAGGTCGTTGGCCAAATCGCGCCGCTCGCGGACCGCTTCGTCGAGCTCGGCATCGTAGAAGCAGGGCGTCGGCGAATTCTCGCATTTCGCCCGGAACATGGCGAGATCGGCATTGTTGGCGAGCGTCTCGGCGTCGCGCGCGTCGTGCGGATAGACGGCAACGCCGATGCTCGCGCCCACGCGGGCCTCGAAATGGCCGATGGAGAGCGGCGCCTTCAGCGCGGCGTCGAGGCGTCCGGCGAAGGCGAGCAAAGCGACGCGGTCCGCGAAGCGGGTGACGGCGACGAACTCGTCGCCGCCCAAACGGGCGACCATGTCGTCGGCCCCGATCGCCGCGCGCATCCGCGCTGCGAGCTGGACGAGCACCTCGTCGCCGGGCTTGTGGCCGTGCAAATCGTTGATCTCCTTGAAGCGGTCGAGATCGATGGCGAACAAGGCGACGTCGCCGGGCGACTTGCGCGCGGGATCGAGCTGCCGCGCCAGCCCGGTCTGGAAGCCGATGCGGTTGGGCAGGCCGGTCAGCGAATCGTTGGTCGCCATGTGATGGAGGTCGCACATCGCCTCCGATCGGGTCTGCCGGTCGATCAGGGCCGCGAAGATGCCGCCCGCGATCACGACCAGTCCGACGAGGGCTGTGGCGAGCGCGAGCGCCCAGCTTTCCTGGGGATCGAGCGCCCGCTCGCTGTTGATCAGCGGCGTGATCTGCAGCGCGGTCATCGCGACGAAATGGAGGGTGGCGATCGCGACGACGATCAGCGCGATCCCGCCGGCGATCCGGTAGCGCTCGACCCGGCCCGAGCTGAGCACGATGAGCGCGGCGCCTGCGAACACAGAGGCGCACAGCACGGAGGCGATCACGTAGCCGGTGTCCCAGCTCACCAGGCCCTGCACGCGATAGGCGGCCATGCCCATGAAGTGCATCGCCGAAATCGCGCCGCCGAAGACCGCGCCGCCGATTCCCGGCAGGAGCAAGCCCCGGCGCGCGCCGGCGATGCCGAAGCCCGCCAGCGAGCCAAGGATGGCGACGATCATCGATCCGATCGTCAGCACCGGATCGAGCTCGACCGGCACCCGGGCGTCGAAGGCGAGCATGGCAACGAAATGGGTGCACCAGATCGTGGCGCCGGCGGCGACAGCGGTCAGGAAGGACCAGCCGAGGCGCTGCAGCCCCGCCGCGACACGCGCGCGCTCGAACATCTGCACGATGGCGAAGGCGCCGGCGCAGCAGATCAGCACGGCGAGCGCGACCAGCCAGGGATCGTGCTCGGTGGCGATGCAAAGGGCGACGTCGATCATTGCTGCTCCGCCATGGATGGCGCCCGGGTGGGCAAGGGCGCTCTCCTATGGGGAAAGCGGTTACCATGGCGTAAAGCAGGGCGGCGGCGGGTGTCCGCGCCTATTCCGCCGCTTCGGCCGCTTCCGCTTCGCGCTCGCTCTGCTGGCGGGACCACATTTCGGCATAGAGGCCGTTTTTGCGCAGCAATTGGGCGTGGCTGCCGCGCTCGGCGACCCTTCCCTGGTCGAGGACGACGATCTGGTCCGCGTCGACCACCGTGGAAAGCCGGTGCGCGATGACGATCGCGGTGCGCCGCGCCGCGACGTCGCTCAAGGTGTCCTGGATCGCCGCTTCGGTGCGGCTGTCGAGCGCGCTCGTCGCCTCGTCGAGGATCAGGATCGGCGGGTTCTTGAGCAACGTGCGCGCGATCGCGACGCGCTGTTTCTCGCCGCCGGAGAGCTTCAGGCCGCGCTCGCCGACCATCGCGTCATAGCCGTTCGGCAGGCTGGCGATGAACCCGTCGATCGCGGCGCCGCGCGCCGCGGCCCTGACCTCCTCCGCCGTCGCGCCTTCGCGGCCATAAGCGATGTTGTAGCCGATCGTGTCGTTGAACAGCACCGTGTCCTGCGGGACGATGCCGAGCGCCGCGCGAAGCGAAGCCTGCTTCACGCGGGAAATGTCCTGGCCGTCGATCGTGATCCGCCCCGACGTCGGCTCGTAGAAGCGGAACAGGAGACGCGAGAGCGTCGATTTGCCCGCGCCCGATGGGCCGACAACCGCCGTCGTCGTGCCCGGCGGCACGTCGAGGTCGATGCCCCTCAATATCTCGCGCCCGGGCTCATAGGCGAAATGGACGTCTTCGAAGCGGACATGGCCGGTGGTCACGATCAGGTCCGGTGCGTCTGGAGCATCGACGATCTCGGCCGGCGTGTCGGCCAGGCGGAACATCGCGTCCATGTCGATCAGCCCCTGGCGGATCGTGCGATAGACCATACCGAGCAGGTCCAATGGCCGGAAGAGCTGGGCGAGCAATGTGTTGACGACGACCACGTCGCCGACGCTGAACCTCCCAACGCTCCAGCCCCAGACGACGAAGCCCATCGCGCCGGCCATCATCAAGTTGGTGATCAGCGACTGGCCGACATTCAGCCAGGCGAGGCTGGTCTCGTTCTTGACCGCCGCCTCGGCATAAAGCCGGACGGCGCGGCCGTAGCGCGCCGCCTCGCGCTCCTCGGCGCCGAAATATTTGACCGTCTCGTAGTTGAGAAGGCTGTCCACCGCCCGCGCCACCGCGCCGGTGTCGAGATCGTTCATCTCCGCGCGCAGCTTGGTCCGCCAGTCGGTGACGATGCGGGTATATCTGATATAGGCGACGACCATCACCGCCGTCGCGGCGACCAGCCCGAGCCCGAACTTCACCCAGAACAGCACCATCACGATGGCGAGCTGGACGAAAGTCGGGGCGATGTTGAAGAGCAGGAAATAGAGCATCATGTCGATGCTCTTGGTGCCGCGCTCGACGATCTTGGTGACCGCGCCGGTGCGCCGCTCGAGGTGGAAGCGCAGCGACAGATCGTGGAGGTGGCGGAAGGTCGTCTCGGCCAGCCGCCGGGTCGCATCCTGCCCGACCCGCTCGAACAGGCTGTTCCTCATATTGTCGAACAGGACGCCGCCGAAGCGCGCGCCGGCATAGGCCGCGACGAGGGCGATCGCGATCGAAGCGGCTGCCTCCATGCCCTCGGTCATCCGGTCGACGATCGCGCCGAAGGCGAGCGGCATGACCAGGGTGGTCACCCCGATCGAGACGATCACGAGCAGCGAGGAGAGGATGACGCGGAGCTTGAGCCCCGGCTCGCCCGCCGGCCAGAGATAGGGCAGGAAGCGCCTCAGGACGGCGAGGCCGGGCTCCGTATTTCTACGAATGGGCGGATCGGCCGCTTCCGTCGCATCGTTCGTCATGTTGATCGCTAGATAGGCCGCGCGCGCGGCTTTCCCAAGTAACGGCGGCGAAACGGCGGGAACAAGCGCGGCGCACGCCGCATTGAACCGGGCATAAGGAGCGGGCGATGGAACCCCTGATGTTCGTGATGGCGATTCTGGGCTGCGGCGAAGGCGATGCCCCCTGCCGCGAGTTGCGCCTCGTCGAGCAACGCTACGCCAGCGAGCAGGCCTGCATGGCCGCGGCCGGGGATGTGCTCGCCCGCCACGACGATCTGCTCTTCCCCTCGGTCGTCGCCCAGTGCCGCCGCGCCGGCAGCGGGCCGCAATTGCTGCGCGGCAGCGAGGTGATGCTTCCGCAAGCGCCTCAGGCGAACCCGTTCAACCGGCCGCGCCTCACCGCCCACAGCGGCCCGGCCCGTCAGCCCGGAATCTGACGCTCAGATCGTTCCGCTGATCGAGATCGTGAAGACCGGGCCGTAGAAGCGGTCGCGGTCCTCGCGGAACAGGATGTTGCTGTTCGTCGCGTTGCGCCGCCCGTCGTAGAAGGTGCGGCTGAAGCTCTCGTTGGTGTCGAGCAGATTGTCGACGCTCGCCCGCACGGTCAGCCCGAACACGTCCTTATGTTCGACGAAGACGCCGAGGCTCCCCGGCGTGTCGAGGAACTGAAAGCGTTGGTCGAGCCGGAAGCCGGCCGACTGGCGGTACTGGAAGGCGTTGACGCCCCAGGCCCAGTCGGTGCTCGGAATGTCGTGGCGGAAATTGATCTCGAGCTGACGGGTCATGGTCTCGTTGAACGCGCGCCGCACCCCGGTCAGCGGGTCGTCGAGCCGGTGGGTCTGGAACTGGAGGTTCATGTCGACCTTGGCGCCGCGCCAGCCGATCGGATCGAAGTTGAAGGTGCTGATCCATTGCAATCCGATCAGGGTCGCGGTGCCGTCGATATTGCCGGGCGACTGGCCGGTGGCGCCGATCGGGATGACATCGACGATGTCGGTGATCAGGCTGCCGTAGAGCCGCGCGGTGACCGAGCCCCACGCTCCCAAATTGCGCCGCGCCTGGATCTGGCCGTTCCAGCGCTGCGGCGGGACGAGATTGGCGTTGCCCGCGTTCGAGGTGCCCGCGCTGACGTTGGACGAGGCGACGAAGTCGAAGAAATTGAGCTGCCCGACGACGCGTTCGACGCGGGCGCTGATGTCGGTGTTCGCATCGGGGCGCCAGGAGAGGTTCACGAACCCCTTGGGCCGGAAAAAGCTGCGGGTGAGCCCGTTCGCGCCGGTCTGGCTCAGCACCGAATATTCGGCGCCGAGCGCGGCCTGCAGGGTCAGCTCGGGCGAGAGCGGCCGGCCGTAGGTCAGGGTCGCCTCGGCGCGCTGCTCCTCGACGATCGACGCGGTCGCGGTGCCCGGAACCGGCACGTAGGTGCCGCCGGCCAGGTTGAAGAGCTCGTTCTCGACATCGAGCCGGTTGAGCGCGCCTTCCAGGCTGACCTGCCATTCGTTGCGGCCGCCGGTCCAGCGATACTCGCCACGCAGGATCGTCTCGGCCTCGTCGCCGGTCTGGGTGAACCGCTGGCCCTCGCGCGGGCGGCCGTCGGAATAATCGATGGTGAGCGTCTGCTCGTAGGGGCTGTGCTCGAAGCGGTGCACCCCGATCAGCTTCAGCCGCCCGCCGGCGAGATCGAGCTCGTAGTCGCCGCCGAGCTCGTAATTATATTCGCGTTCCTGCTCGCGCAGGATGCGGGTGCGGTCGGGCTGGCCGGGGCCGGTGCGGAAGCCGTCCTCGCCGATGTCGAAGATGAACAGGCCGAAGGCGGCGTTGGCGTTGAGGATCGAGCCGTTCCCGAACGTGCGGCGGACGCTGCCGGAAATCCGCGGCGCGTCCTCGTTGACGAACAGCACTTCGTCGCGGACGTCGAGGATATCGCCGGTGGGCGTGATCACGAGCTCCGGCCCGGCATTGCCGTTGCGCCGGCTCGTGTTGGCGAGGCTGAGCGTATAATTGGTCCCGCCGAGCGCGCCGTTGAGCGAGACCTCGCCGTCGAGCAGCCGGGGCGGGGTGCGCCGCGCGCGGAGCTGCGGGCGCCAGGCGAAATTGCCGGCGAGCGCGCCCGAGCGGGTGATGACGTTGGCGACCTGCCCGGCGAGGCCGGGGACGTTGAGCGTCGCGCCGTCGACGATCTCGATCCGAATCACGTTCGCCGCGTTGATCCGCCTCAATTCGGTGAAGATGTCGGTCGAGCGGCCGGAATAGCGCTCGCCGTTGATCAGCACGTTAGTGGTGGCGAGGCCGAGCCCGCGCCGCTGGGTGTCGCCGGCGTCGATCGAGAAGCCGGGGACGTTGTTAAGCATGTCGAGCGCGCTGCGCGGCGAGAAGCGGGCGAAATCGGCGGGCGTGTAGGTCCGCGCGCCCTCGGCGCCGGGCTGGGTGGTCGCGACCGGCGCCGGCGCGTTCGGGTCCGCGGGCGGATCGGCGTCCTGGGCGAAAGCGGGGGCGGCAGAGGCGAGCAGGGCGAGCAACAGGATGTGACGGCCCCGGCGGGCCGCGATCGACGGCGACATTGAGTATCCCCTTCCGCTTGGCCGCCGTCCCCTGCGACCGGTTGAGCCGGTAAGCGCTACATTTGTAGCACGACACTTGCAAGCCGAAGCTGAACCTCAGACTAACAAAACCGCCCGCGAAACAATCGCTTCGACGAAACGATGTGTTAGCTCGATCAAACACATCCCCCGCGTCGGCGGGAACGGCGGATCGACCAACGTGTTGTCTGGTTCGATCAGCGTTTGGGAGTGCAGCCATGGCCGGGACCGAGACCGACACGGTCGAAATGATCCAAGAGGACGATCTGCCCGGGCACGAAAGCGCGCTCGAGCCCAAGCCCGATTGGGAGCCCTTCTACCCCGGCTCGGGCCGCCTCGACGGCAAGGTCGCGCTGATCACCGGCGCCGACAGCGGCATCGGCCGGGCCGTCGCCGCCCTGTTCGCGCGCGAGGGCGCGGACATCGCGATCCTCTATCTGTGCGAGCATGACGACGCCGCGAAGACCAAGGCGATCGTCGAGGCGGAAGGGCGCAAGGCGGTGACGATCGCCGGCGATCTGGGCGACAAGGACTTCTGCGACGAAGCGGTCGCGCGTGTCGTCAAGGAGCTCGGCGGCATCGACATCCTGATCAACAATGCCGGCGAGCAGCATCCGGACGAGGACATTCGCGACATCACCGAGCAGCAGCTCAAGCGCACCTTCCAGACCAACATCTATTCGATGTTCTTCCTGACCCAGGCCGCCCGCCCGCACCTCAAGAAGGGCGCGGCGATCGTCAACTGCACCTCGGTGACGATGTACGAAGGCTCGAAGCAATTGCTCGATTACAGCGCGACCAAGGGCGCGATTACCGCCTTCACCCGCTCGCTCTCCGAGAATCTGGTCGGCGACGGCATCCGCGTGAACGCGGTCGCGCCTGGCCCGATCTGGACCCCGCTCAATCCCTGCGGCGGCTCGACGCCGGAGAAGATGAAAGACTTCGGCGAGTCGACGCCGATGGGCCGCCCCGGCCAGCCGAACGAGGTCGCGCCGAGCTTCCTGTTCCTCGCCTGCGAGGATTCGCGCTACATGTCGGGCCAGGTGCTGCATCCCAATGGCGGCACCATCGTCGGCAGCTAGGCGCTTCCGGGCAATTTCCTTCCTGCTATACACCGGGGGAACGGAGGGGGCTTATGCGCATATTTCTCGGGGCTTTGGCGAGCGTGCTGGCGGCGCTGATCATTCAAGGGGGCGCGGTCTATTTGGCCTCGTTGCTCGTCGAAATGCCTGCGGTCAGGACCGTCTCGCGCGAAGAAGTGGCGCAGGCTGTCGCTGCTGGATCGAACGCGGCACATTTGGTGACGGTATTGAGCTATCTGTTGGGAGGAATGGCCGCTGTCTGGATCGGCGCCCTGCTCGGGCGCGCCACGTGGCCAGGCTGGATTGGCGCGGGCCTGCTCGCTGCCATGGGGCTGGTTTCGGCGTTTCTTTTTCCCGACCCTGCCTGGGCGCAGTTCGGCGCGCCGATCGCCGCGCTAGTCGGCGGCGTCCTGGGCAGACACATTGCACCCGCGCCGCCGGTCGAGGATGCGTGAACACCAGAGCTTCGCGGCCTTCTGGCCTTATTATCTGCGCGAGCATGCGCGGCCCGGCACGCGGGCGCTCCATTATGCCGGCACCAGCCTGGTCGTCCTGCTCGCCGTCGGCGCGGCGGTGACGCAGCATTGGTGGCTCCTCGCCGCGCTCCCGCTGGCCGGGTACGGCTTCGCCTGGGCGGCGCACCTGGCAGTCGAGCGCAACCGCCCCGCCACCTTCACCTATCCCCTGTGGTCGCTGGTCGCCGACTTCAAAATGTGGGCCCTCTGGCTCACCGGCCGCCTCGCCCCCGAGCTCGACCGCGCGGGCGTGCGGCGCGAAGGGCGCCAGGCAAGCTGACCGCCCGAAACCGGGCAGTCGTTCACTATCGGACACCCAAAAGTTGGCGGAAATTCCCGCGAGTTGGGACGCGTAAATCCGGCGTTCATCCGGCCTCTCGGCGAAAACCGCAGTTTTTCGCCGTTTTTCGCGTTTGGCACGGCCTCTGCAATCTCCCTGGCATGACCGCCGGATGGTCCGGCGGCCAGGTTTTGGGAGACAGAAAATGACTTTGACTTATGCCAATATGCAGCAGATCGCCCTCTCGATCGTCGGCGCGCTGGTTGCCAGCACGCTGTTCATCTCCGCGGCCGGCTCGGTTCCGATCGTCTGACCCCTGCCTTCGGGCAGGGGCAGGCCGGAACCGGCCTCCCCGGTAACCCCATCAATCACAACCCAACAGGAATCGTATCGCCATGAACAGCCGCTACGCCCTCGACAAGCCCAACGGGAAGCTGCTCGGGGTCTGCGCCGGCCTCGCGCGGACCACGGGCTGGGACCCGACCGCCGTGCGCCTCGGCGCGGTGCTGCTCACCGTGCTCTTCTTCGGACCGGTCGCGATCCTCGCTTATCTGCTCACCGCCTGGCTCGCCGAGAGCCGCTGAGCCGATCCGAACGCCCTTCCGGTCAGGCGATCGGCAGGAACATCCCCAGGATAGACAGCGCCACCGCGATCGCCGCCACGATCAGCGCGACCCGCGCCAGCTGCGCCGCCTGCCGGGCAACCTCCTCCGGATCTTCTTCTGAAATGAAGCGGCCTCAGGCCGGGATCGGCCGCGCCACCGGCGCCGCCGCGATCATCGCCGCGCCTCGCGCCATCGGCGCCGGCGCCTCGACGCCCTCTTCCGCATAGCCCGCCAGCGCGTCCGCGAGCGCGCGGCCCGCCTCGCTCAGCGCCTCCTCGTCGTCGCAGCCCAAGGCGGTCACGCCCGGCAGATCGGGGAAAGTGGCGATGACCAGCCCGTCATAGCGGGTCTGGAGCTGCACGGCATAGCGGATCATCGATCGCTCCCGTCGAATGGGCCGCCCACCGGCCCGCAGGCGAAAGTTTCGGTCGTTGCGGGCGCGGAGTCAATCCGAAGGGCTCGCCCTGTCCGCCCCCGGCATCGCCTCGCCGCACCCGCCGCCCGATGAACGGCGGATAACGGGTGCATTCAGCCCGCGCTCAATCGCGCCGCGACATAAAGGCGTTCGAGGCCGCCGGTGCGTATCCCCGCGCGGCTCTCCAGTTCCTCCCAAGTTCCCTCTGGTCGCGTATCGAGGGA
>NZ_JBQTJC010000265.1:0-8158 GCF_052387495.1 Sphingosinicella sp.
GCTCCAGCAGCGCACCGAGGACGGCTACGCCTTTCGCGTGGACCTCCGCCTCCGGCCGTCTCCTGAGGTGTCGCCGATCGCGCTGCCCGTGGAGGCGGCGATCAGCTACTACGAATCGGCGGCGCTCCCCTGGGAGCGCGCGGCCTTCATCCGCGCCCGGCAGGCGGCGGGCGATGCGGACCTCGGCCGCTATTTCCTCGACGCGATTCACCCTTTCGTCTGGCGGCGCAGCCTCGATTATGGCGCGATCGGCGAGATCCGCGCGATCAGCCGTCGCATCCGCGATCATTATGCGCAGGGCCAGGCCTTCGGCCCCGGCTACGACCTGAAGCGCGGCCGCGGCGGCATCCGCGAGGTCGAGTTCTTCGTCCAGATCCATCAGCTCATCCATGGCGGGCGCGAGCCGGCGCTGCGCGCGGCGGCGACCCTCGATGCGATCCCCGCGCTCGCCAAAGCCGGCCGGATCGCCGCCGCCGACGCCGAGGCGCTCGCCGACGCCTATCGGCTGCTGCGCACGATCGAGCACCGGCTGCAGATGGTCGACGACCTGCAGACCCACAGCCTGCCGCGCGATGCGGAGGCGCTCGACAATGTCGCCCGGCTGCATGGTCTCGCCAACGGCGGTGCCCTGCTCGCCGAGATCGCGCCGCATGTTGAGCGGATCGGCGCGCTTTACGACACGCTCGGCGGCGAAGAGGAGCCGCGCCTGCCCGACGATCCGCAGGCATTGGAGGCGCGGCTGGCCGAGACAGGGCTGGCCGAGCCGGCGGCGGTGCGGGCGCGCATCGAGGGCTGGCGCGGCGGCAAGGCACGCTCGCTGCGCACCGCGGCCGCGCGCGTGGCGTTCGAGGCGATGCTGCCGGTGCTGATCGAGGCCTTCGCGACCGCACCCGATCCGATGCGCGCGATCAACCGCTTCGAGGATCTGATCGAGCGGCTGCCGACCGGGATCAACTTCTACCGCCTGCTCGCCGCCCGCCCCGGCCTCGTCCAGCATCTCGGCGCGATCCTCAGCCACGCGCCCGCGCTCGCCGAGCAGCTGGGCCGCCGGGCGAACCTGCTCGACGGCCTGATCGACGCCAGCGCCTTCGAGCCGGCGCGTTCGGTGGAGGCGCTCGCCGAGTCCTTTTCCCGCTTTGACCGGGCCGGGGAGGATTACCAGCTCGTGCTCGATCGGGTGCGGCGGCGGGTCAACGAGGCGCGCTTCGCGTTGGGCGCGCAGGTCGTTCTCGCCCGCTCGGACCCGCTCCAGGCGGCGGCGGGCTATGCGCGAGTCGCGGAGGCGGCGATCCAGGTGCTCGCCGACGCCGCGGTCGCCGAGTTCGAGGCGGCGCACGGCAAGGTGCCGGGCTCGAAGCTGATCATCCTCGGCCTCGGCCGGCTCGGCGGCGGCGCGCTGACCCACGCCTCCGATCTCGACCTCATCTATCTGTTCAGCGGCACGCACGAGGCCGAGTCGGACGGGCCGAAAAGACTGCGCGCGACGGATTATTTCAACCGGCTGGCGCCGCGCGTTACCGCCGCCCTCTCCGTCGCCACCGCGGCCGGGCCACTCTACGAGGTGGATACACGCCTCAGACCCTCCGGCACGGACGGCCTTCTCGCCATCTCGGTTGCGAGCTTCGAGGACTATCAGCGCACCCACGCCTGGACCTTCGAGCATCTGGCGCTGACCCGGGCGCGCCCGGTCTATGGGCCGGAAGCAGCCCGGGCCGAGCTGGCCGGGATCGTCGAGGGGCTGCTCCGCCTCGAGCGCGACCCGGCGAAAGTGCGTTCGGACGCGGTTCGGATGCGCGGCGAAATCGCCCGCCACAAGCCGCCGCGCGGCCAGTTCGACATCAAGCTCGGGTCCGGCGGTCTGGTCGACCTCGAATTCTCGGTGCAGACGCTCCAACTCATCCATCGCCGGGGCCTAACCCCGCACTTCGAGACGGCGCTGGCCGAGCTCATCGGCGCGGGGCTGATCCCGTCGGAGATCGAGGACGCCTATCGGCTGCTCACCCGGCTGCTCGTGACGCTGCGCCTTATCTTCCCGGATTCGAACGAGCCGCCCGGGGCTTCGCGCGCCCTCGTCGCCCGCGCCTGCGGGGTCGAGGATTGGGCCGCGCTACTTGCGCGCCATGAGCGCGCGCGGCAGAGCGTCGCTGAGCTGTGGCGGGCCGTCGCGGCCGGCGAAGGAGGCTGATCATGCTGCGCGAAGACGATCGGGTGCCGGACGTGAAGCTGGTGGATGTGGACGGGAATGCGATCAGCCCGTCCGATTTCCGCGGCAACAAGCTCGTCCTCTATTTCTACCCGAAGGACGACACGACCGGCTGCACCCGCGAGGCGCAGGAGTTCAGCGCGCTCGCCGACGATTTCGAGAAGCAGGGGACGTGGATTCTCGGCGTCTCGAAGGACAGCCCGGCGAAGCACCGCAAGTTCATCGACAAATACGGCCTCAAGGTCCGGCTGGCGAGCGACGAGGACGGCACGGCCTGCGAGGCGTTCGGCACCTGGATCGAAAAATCGATGTACGGCCGCAAATATATGGGGATTGACCGCGCCACCTTCCTGATCGACCGTGACGGGACGATTTACCGGATCTGGCGCAAGGTGAAGGTGCCCGACCATGCCGAAGAGGTGCTCGAGGCGGCGAAGCAACTGCCCTGACGGAAGCGGCCGATGAGCGCGCGTGGCCTGTTCCGGAACATCGGCGGCCATCGTCTCGTTACTGCGCTCATGGCCAGTCCACTTACCCTGCCGGTCATCGGCGTCGCCGGCTTCCTCGCCGTGATCGCCGGCATTCAGCTCGGCAACAGCGCGGTCGGCGCGATCGATCCGGTCCATTTCCGGGGGGCCGCCGTCCATCCGCGCGACCGCGGCGCGGCGCTCGACGAGCGCGAGCTGGAGGCGGCGCGGCTGGCGCGGCGGGCGACCGCCTATAACGAGCTGTACGGCTGGGACGAGGGACGGGCGGCGCGGCTCGCCGAATGCCAGGGCTGCTCGCTGACGCGCGTCTCGGGCGGAGACTATTCCGCGCTCGTCCCCTATTTCGGCAGCCGCGCGGAGCGGCGGGCGGACGAGGCGCGCGAACGCAACGAGATCGACGCGCTCTACGCGCAGCGTGAGGAGGAGGCGGCGCGCCACCGCGAGGCGCGACCGGATCATGTCGCGCGCTACGCCCATTTCCCGGTCGCGGAGCCGGTGGCGCAGATCGTCGAACCAGCGGGACGCGAGATCGCGCGCCCGGCGCGTTCAGGAATAGACGATGCGCACCCGCCCCGCCGCCTCGGCGGCGAGGGCACGCGCCCGCTCGGTGTCCTCCGCCCGCGCGAGCGCGACGCCCATCCGCCGGAACCGACGCGTGACCGGCTTGGCGAAGATGCGGACGTCGACGTCCGGCGCGGTGGCGAGGGCGTCGGATAGCCCTTCGTAGCGGAATGACTCCGCCTCGCGGCCGGCGAGGATCACCGCCGAGGCCGAAGGTCCGAGCAGCCGGATCTCCGGGATCGGCAGGCCGAGCACGGCACGCGCGTGGAGATCGAACTCGCTCAGATTCTGCGAGATCAGGGTGACCATGCCGGTGTCGTGCGGGCGCGGACTCAACTCCGAGAAGATCGCCTCGTCGCCCGCCACGAAGAACTCGACGCCGAAAATGCCATGGCCGCCGAGATCGTCGACGACCTTGCGCGCCATCGCGCGGGCCGAGGCCAGTGCCGCGTCGGACATCGCCATCGGCTGCCAGCTTTCCTGATAGTCGCCGCGCTCCTGCCGGTGGCCGATCGGCGGGCAAAAGAGGACGCCTTCGCGCGTGCGGACGGTGAGCAGGGTGATCTCATAATCGAAGGCGATATATTCCTCGACGATCACCCGCGGCCGGTCGCCGCGCATGTTGGCGACGGCATAAGCCCAGGCCGCCTCCAGCTCGCCCGCCTCGCGCACCGTCGACTGGCCCTTGCCCGACGAGGACATGACCGGCTTGATCACGCAGGGCAGGCCGGTATGCGCAGCGCCGGCGCGGACCTCGTCCAGGCTCTCGGCGAAACGGTAGCGCGAGGTCCGCAGGCCCAAAGTCTCGGCGGCGAGGGTGCGGATGGCGTCGCGGTTCATCGTCATCGCCACGGCACGGGCGGAGGGGACGATTGCCCAGCCTTCTTCCTCCAAAACCTGCAATTCCTCGGTGCGGATCGCCTCGATTTCGGGGACGACGAAATCGGGCCGGTGCCGCTCGACCGCAGCGCGCAGCGCCTCCGCGTCGAGCATCGAGAAGATTTCGGCGGCGTCCGCCACCTGCATCGCCGGGGCACCCGCATAGGAATCGCAGGCGACGACACAGGCGCCGAGCCGTTTGGCCGAGATCGCGAACTCGCGGCCCAGCTCGCCCGAGCCCAGCAACAGGATTTTGGCGGTGAAAGTCATGGCCGAGGCCGGTACAGGCGGGCGCCGATGGAAGGAAGAGGGACGATCGCCGCGGCCTGCCGCGCGGTGCTGCTGACTGCCGAGCCTTATGCCAAGGTCAGGGCGGCCCGCAGCGCGGCGCGCGCCTGGCGCCGGGGTTTGCTCGCGCACGCGTTCGACGCCGCCATGCCCGATCGGCCAGCGCGGCCCGAGACGCCCGAATTGCTGCCGCCGTCCCGCATGCCGAAGCGGGGCAAAGCGGGCTCGGTGCGCAGCCGAATCGCGATGCTGCATGCGCTCGCCCATATCGAGTTCGGCGCGATCGACCTCGCCTTCGATATGGCGGGGCGGTTCGGCGCCGGCCTGCCGCGCGGCTTCGTCGACGACTGGATCGGCGTCGGTGCCGATGAGGCGATCCATTTCGCCTTGCTCGACCGGCGGCTGCGCACCCTGGGCTCAGGCTATGGCGCGCTCGCGGCTCATGACGGCCTGTGGGAAGCCGCGACCGCGACCACGCACGATCCGCTCGCCCGGCTCGCGGTCGTGCCGATGGTGCTTGAGGCGCGCGGGCTCGACGTGACGCCGGCCACGGTGGCGAGCTTCCGCCGCGCCGGCGACATCCGCTCCGCCGCGATACTCGAGCGAATCTACCGCGACGAAATCCGGCACGTCGCGGCCGGCACGCGCTGGTTCGCGCGGTTGTGCGAATCTCGCGGATTCGCGCCGCTCTCGCACTGGCAAGCACTCGTCGCGCTTCACTTTCGGGGTGCGATTAAGCCGCCATTCAACGACTCGGCGCGCGCCCAAGCCGGTCTGCCCCGGGAATACTATACCGGGCTTGCCGGGGTTGGATTTGCTTAACATTCTCCCGGCCACACGTTCGGGGCGGGCACTTCCGATCGTTTTCGAGTGGGGCAAGGCCCAGATTTCAACGCGGTCGCCATGCGTGGCCGAGCCGGTTCTCAAGAGATGAACCGACCGGGGAGAATGATGATTTATTCCGCTGCCAAGGCGAACGCCGGCTGGGCTCTCGGGTTCCGCAATATTTTCAAGCCGCGGGACATTTTCCTGCATGACGGCAAGAGCCTTCGCCGATTCACGATCGGTGCGAAGGTGCAGATGGCGGCGGTTTTCGCCGCCTTTGTTTTGCTGGCCTGGTCCGCTTTCGCGACCTTCCAGGCGATCGCCGCGATGAATGGCGACGTCGCCCGGATGCAGGCGCAGATGGTGCAGATGGAGGCGGACGTTGCCGCGATGCGCGCGCAGACGCTCAATCATGCCGCCTCGCTCGAGCGCCGCCAGGAATTCCTCACCCGGATGCTCTCGGGCGAAGCCACGTCGGAGCAACTCGCCGCCGTCCTTCCCACCGCCGAGACCGGTCCGCACAATTCGCTGACCCAAGCCTATGCCGAAATCGACGGCATGCAGGACGAGCTCGCCGCCCGCGCCCAGGGCATGACCGTGGCCCGCTACCGCCAGACCGCGCACCAGCTGCGCCGGCTCGGCCTCAATCCTTCCGAGCTGATCCGCGCCCAAGGCGCCGTCGGCGGCCCCTATGAAGAGGTGCAGGGCGGCAACGCCGATCCGCGCTTCGCCGAGCTCTTCGCGAGCTGGCGCCGGATGGAGCAGCTCGAACAGGCGGTGATCGCGATCCCGTCGGCCCGCCCGATCGAGAGCTCGGTCAACTTCACCTCGGGCTTCGGCGTCCGCTCCGATCCGTTCCGCGGCCGCGCCGCGATGCACGGCGGCATCGACCTCGCCGGCCCGATGGGTACCCCGATCTACGCCACTGCCGACGGCATTGTCGGCCGCGCCGAATGGAACAGCGGCGGCTACGGCAACCTCGTCGAGATCAATCACGGCCAGGGCATCCAGACCCGCTACGGCCACCTCTCGCGCTATATCGTCAGCGCCGGCCAGCGCGTCCGCCGCGGTCAGCTCATCGGCCACATGGGCTCGACCGGCCGCTCGACCGGCAGCCACCTTCACTACGAAGTGCGCATCGACGGCCGCGCCGTCAATCCGGTGCCCTTCATGCAGTCGAGCGACACTCTGCTCGCGCTGCAGCGGCGAGTCGCCGGCAACCCGGTCGTTCAGCCGGTCTCGATCGGCGGCCCGAACGGCGGCTCGCGCTAGGCGATCTTCGAAACCGATACCTCGCAGGGGCTCCGCCTTCGGGCGGGGCCCCTTTTCGTTGAAGCGGCCTATTTGCCTCTCTTCTGGCGGTGCTCCGCCATATCCAGCACGGCGTTCGGTTCGCCTTCCTTCAGGAGGCCGAGCCGGCGCGCGACCTCCTGATAGGCCTCGGCCTCGCCGCCGAGGTCGCGGCGGAAGCGGTCCTTGTCGAGCTTCTCGTTGGTGGTCATGTCCCACAGCCGGCAGCCGTCCGGGCTGATTTCGTCGGCGAGGATGATGCGGGCGAAATCATTTTCCCAGAGCCGCCCGAACTCGAGCTTGAAATCGACGAGGCGGATGCCGATCCCAGCGAACAGGCCACAGAGGAAATCGTTCACCCGGATCGCCATGTCGGCGATGTCGTCCATCTCCTCGCGCGTCGCCCAGCCGAAGGCGGCAATATGCTCGTCGGCGATCATCGGATCGTTGAGCGCGTCGTCCTTGTAATAATATTCGATGATCGTGCGGGGGAGCTGGGTGCCCTCCTCGATGCCGAGCCGGGTCGAGAGCGTGCCGGCGGCGACGTTGCGCACCACCACCTCGATCGGGACGATCTCGACCTGGCGGATGAGCTGCTCGCGCATGTTGAGGCGGCGGATGAAATGGGTCGGGATGCCGATCGTGCCGAGCAGGGTGAAGATATGCTCGGAGATGCGGTTGTTGAGCACGCCCTTGCCGGAGATCGTGCCCTTCTTCTGCGCGTTGAACGCGGTCGCGTCGTCCTTGAAATACTGGATCAGAGTGCCGGGCTCGGGGCCCTCGTAGAGAATCTTGGCCTTGCCTTCGTAGACGAGTCGGCGGCGTGACATGGGCGGCGGGCCTCCGGCGGGGGACAAGGAAGCGGCTCTATAGGGGAGGCGCAACGGCAGGGCAAACCGCCGCCGAGTCCGGGGCCGTGGCCGCGCCCCCGTCGAAAAGGGCCGGCGCTTCGTCGAACGGTCGGTTTTGTCTCTGTCGCAAATCCGGCCGGGATTCTATCCTATGCCTTCGCCGAGCCAGCGGGGTCGTCAGCCCATGAACCTTTCCCGACGTTCCTTCCTCGCCGCGGCGCACGGTGCGGCCTTGTTCTACGGAACGGGGCATCTCGGCGCGCTGGCGGCCGCCTCGACGAACGCGCGCCTGCCGCTGCGCGCCGATCCCCAGAGGATGCTCGACCTTCCGGAGGGATTCTCCTACCGGCTGGTCGCGCGCTCCGGGGAGCCGATGGCGGACGGCTTCGTCCGCCCCGGCCGGCCGGACGGCATGGCCTGCTTCCCGGTGCGCGGCGATGCCTCGAAATGCATCCTGCTCCGCAACCACGAGAATTTCCCGACCAGTGAGGGCGGCAGCCCGTTCGGCGAGGGTGAGGCTTTGCTCGGACGGCTCGATCCGGCCTTGCTCTAGGATCGCAAGGCCGACGGCAGCCCGTTCACCGGCGGAGTCACCAAGTCAATCTACGACCTCGCCTCCGGGCGGCTCGAACGCGACTTCCTGGCGCTCGCGGGAACAACCGCGAACTGCGCGGGCGGGGCGACGCCCTGGGGCTCGTGGCTGACCTGCGAGGAATCGGTGGTCGACCCGGGAAGCGGCGCGCGGCGCCCGCACGGCTTCGTCTTCGAGGTGC